>NZ_JAUBPW010000001.1:0-231680 GCF_036700965.1 Microcoleus sp. Pol8_D6
AGAAAAAGTTCGCACTTTTCTTGAAGAATTTTCAAGTGAAACAATCGCATCTATCACGGGATGGGATTATATTCTATCGGCACTAAATACTGTAGCATAATTTTGGAGAATTGGTATTAAAAATAATAGATTAAAAATTTAAATAATTGGGAATGACTGATGAATTAAGGGTTTAGAGCTTCCCTACAATTGCATTCTTGTTTGAAACTGGCGCTAAAAATCGTCAACACATCCCCAGACGAGGCATTTGTCCAGGGGATTTTTAGTTTGACCCAGATCCACTTGTGCGACGGTTGTTGCTTCTACTTCGCCATTGGGGTAAAGAATGTGGATGATGTCACCGCTGACGAATGCGAGGGGATTTTCTTGACAATTGCCAGGATTTCTGATAGGAAAGTTAATTGTTTTCATGGTCGATCGCCCTGATGGTATTTGTAGCGCTTTTAGCTGCATATAAATCATCCGCTAGTAACAAAAATTATTGTGTGATTCTATGAATGTTTATCTGTGATAAAACTACACACTCAGAGCGATCTCAGTCACATCATGTAAGCTGGGGGCGATCGCCCCGTGATGATCTCAAAACCAAAATAATCGGCAAAAATTAGCAGTCGGGCTTGTGCGTAAGTGCTAATCTGGTACTGTTCTTCACCCTATCCGTACAGATTAAAAACCTTGGCTAAACAGCGACTAGACACATTATTGGTCAGCCTAGATTTATGCAGTTCCAGACAGCAAGCTCAGGCCTTGATTCGGACTGGGAAAGTCTCTATCAACCAACAGGTAGTTGACAAACCGGGCACTGAGGTCGATATTTCAGCAAAAATTCAGATTAAAGAGCGATCGCGCTATGTTTCTAGAGGCGGCGACAAATTAGCCAAAGCTTTAGAAGTTTTTGCGATTCCCGTTGCAGGCAGAATTTGTCTCGACGGCGGCATTTCCACAGGCGGTTTTACCGATTGTCTGCTGCAAGCTGGCGCCGCTTTAGTCTACGGCATAGATGTTGGCTACGGTCAAGCAGATTGGGGCTTGAGGAATGATCCGAGGGTAATTTTGAAAGAACGCACCAATTTGCGGTACATGACTGCTGCTGAGCTTTACGGCGACTCTGAGCGAGCAGATTTGGCGGTAGTAGATGTGTCGTTTATTTCCCTGGATAAGATTTTACCCGCGCTGTGGGAATTGTTGGTACCACCGCGAGAAGCGGTGTTGCTGGTAAAGCCGCAGTTTGAGGTAGGGCGCGAGAGAGTCGGGAAAAAAGGCGTAGTGCGAGACTCAGCAACTCAAGCTGATGCGATTTTTCAAGTGTGGAAGGCAGCCACAGCTTTAGGATGGCAGGAACTTGGCTTAACGTGGTCGCCTTTACTTGGCCCGGCAGGTAATATCGAGTATCTTTTATGGTTGGGGATCGATCGCGAACAAGAAACAGAGCCGAGGGCGATCGAAGAGGATGTTGTGAAGGAACGGATCGCACAAGTCACCAAAGCGGCGGCGCGGGAACTTGTCGATCGATTGTAGATTGTAGATTTTAGATTGATTTCAAGAGGTCAAGCTAATCAATTTTAAAAGTCAAATTTGGAACTCCAGATTGCTCTAAAATTTTTAAATTTTTGTCAATCAGACTCCTCAACTTTCACAAGAGTGAATAATTCCATGCAATCATTCAAACAAGCCGGTTCGATTTTCCTGTACGTTCTAGGTGCCATCGGGTATGTGGCGATTTTAGCTACTATTATAGGCGTTTCAATTCTCATCAAGTGGGCAGCTCTGCTACTAGCCGACAAATTATTATATACCATCCTGATTATCGGCGATTTGTTGAGGGGTATCGAAATTATTGAACTGTTAAATATATTGGTATTTGCTTTTATCGGTATGGGAGTGGGTGTGGCGACCAGGCTTCTACACCCTCAATACGGTCGCAAAATTAGTGCTGCTGTGTTGATACTTATAGTTCCCTTAGTTTTCATGATTACGCCAGCCATTCGATATAATTCTTGGCTGGAAAAAGTGGAAGAATCGGATAAATTATCGCCTCCGCAAACTGAAACCTTAACTAACTCATTTTTGAATAGAAAAGTAGGATTGCCTGGTTTTATCGGTTATTACGTATATACTGGTCAGTTTCCCGTTATTCCTACGAAACAATCGGAGATGAAAGACCTTGACAGTTTTGAAAAAAAAGTTAATTCCAGATTTGTACAGTTCACTGGTATTGCTCCGACTATTGTTTCTTGGTCAATGCGGGTTTGTTTTTGGCTGATTAGAATATTTTACTTTTCTATAGCGGTAATTGCGACGATCGCGCATTTTAGGGAAGGTGTGAGAATCGCGAGACGGTAATACGATTTTCGATTTTCGATTAAATAATTGGGAATCACTGATGAACATCGTGGTTGGGAGCTTAGCTACAGTTGCATTTTTTTTTGATAATAGTATAAGAATAAAAGCAGTAGGGTGCGTCAGATCCTAGCTCTTCGATTATTCGCAAATAACCATCTGCTGAGGTACCTTACTCAACTACTAGGGCAATTTTTAATTGCCAATTTTAAACTCTTGCTGCAAGCGATCGATAATTGTATTACGCTCGATGGTAGCGAGAATTTCTTGAATTACCGTATCTTGTCCCAGGGGACCCCAGGTGCAGCCTTTTTCTAAATAAACTTGGGCGGCGCGACCGACAGCGTAGGTTCCATAAGCTGCTAAACTAGCTTGAGTTACAGCGACTCCGGCAAAAGTAGAAAAGCCGATGTGCGGGGCCGCAGCCGCCGCACTTTTGCCAAATCCCAACAGAAAACTGCTACCCAATTCTCCCAAAAGTACGCCGCCAGCACTGGAGAAAATAGTCTGCCAAAGTTTCCCGGCTTCGTAACCAGTCATGGGTAAGCCGTAAAGTCTGGATAAAGAGCGAATTAAGGCTAAATCTGCGACACTTGCTCCCATTACATCCAAGAATGCCACTGGATTTAAACCGACAGCTAAAGCTTTATATTTTGCAAATTGCCAGATTAAATCTTCGGCTTCTGTTTGCCGCAATTTGAGAACGTGACGGGCAATATTGGCTTCGGCATCTCTAGCTTCAACTAACGCATTGAGAGCGAGGAGTGATCTACCTTCTCTGTTAAGAATTGTGAGAATTTTATGTTTGAGTTCGTCTATCTGCGGGGGTGGCGACTCCCATTCGTTAGTTACTCTTCCGTCGGACCATTCCACTCGGACTTGCACCGGCGCGGGTTCGGCCGCTACCATGACTATTTCTAATGATTTGGCAATTTTAGGCGGTGATTTTGCGGTAGATTTATCGGAGGAGTTGTTTGGGCGATCGGACAAATTTTCGCTATCTGTTTGCTCTGTTACCGCAGCCGCTGCTAACTCTTCTGAATTTCCCAGCGCTTGCAAACTTTGGTAAATAGCTTTTCTGTCTAATTCTGGATAAAGGTCAATTTTATTAAAAACTAAAATTACTGGTTTTTGAGCTGTTTGCAATTCGCACAGTGCTTGATATTCAGTTCGGGTGATATCCCCTGCAACGACAAACAAAATTAAGTCAGCTTGGCGAGTTACTTGTTTCGCCATTTCGCCGCGCACTTCGCCGCCAACTTCATCAAGTCCGGGAGTATCGATTAATTCTACTTGCACCCCTCCTTTCCCTCCCTTGCCAACAGGGGGTTGGGGGGATTCCTCGCTGTCAAGAAAGGATAAAGGCACACTCCAGCGCACGGAACGCGGCCACTGAGTCACGCCGTTGAGAGGGCCTGTTTGCAGAATTTTGTGACCTAAAAGCGCGTTTAATACGGCTGACTTGCCGCGGCTGACTAGGCCGAAAGTAGCAATGCGGATTATGTTGTGGTCTAGTTTTTCTGAGGTGGAAGTTAAGATATCTAGCTGATATTGCAGCGCCGCTTCTAATTCTGTATTATTCGAGTTTTTTTTCCCTTGGCGCAGGTGGGAATAGCGCGCCAGGGCTTCGCGCAAACTGGCGCGGGCAAGAGATAAGCGATTTTCTTGAAGGGAATTGTCAGCCATTGGCGATCGGCTTTTTTAAGCAGGTATAATTGATCGTCGAATTATAAATCCTATTTCTTATTTTAATACAATTTTTCATAAATTTATAATTTTTTAGTTTTGAGTTTTCCAAAAAATATTGAAGGGGATATCCCGCCCGTTCCACAATAACAAAAAATTTTTGTGGAACAGCCATCTTGCCTGTTCTTTTCCCTAACACTAGGCTCCGCCTCGGAAAATTTGATCGACGTTCAGCTCCATATTGGGAAATGTAGGTGAAATAATACGATCGCTCCCTCTGAACTGTCTAATCCTATACTCTCCGTCCACGAGCTGACAAACCGAAAGCGTGGGTTCTTTGGGGTCGCCAATATGACGTATTCCGCCCAATGCAGCATAATCCGCAATCCAATATTCGAGGATTCCCATCAATTCGTAATCTGCTAACTTTTTGAGATAATCGTCGCGCCAGTTGGTACTGACAACTTCAACAAGTAGCGGGATAGATGTTCCTTGGGTGAGTGTTGCTGACTTCAACCATAAGGGTTCCGACGCTAAAGCCTGACGGTTTAATAGCAAAACATCAGGAATATATCCTGTATCTTTAGCTGGGGGCTTAACTAGCGCTTTCGAGGGAATGCGGTATGGAAGTTGCAGTTGGGTGTAGAGCAGCGTAAATTCTTGAACAAGGTATGCTGTGATATCTTCGTGTTCTCCTGTTGGCTGCATTTCAACCATTACCCCGTCGTGAAGTTCGTAGCATCTGTTCTCGGCTTTGTCTTCTAGAAATTCTTCAAAGTTTAGTATTTTGGGTTGAGTTTGTATCATCGTGCAAACTTTATTTGATTATATAACAGAAGGCAGAAGGAAGAAGGAAAATATTAACTGGTTGCCTGCTTCTGCTAGGGAACAAGCAAGAGGCCTGTTCCACAACAGAAAAACTGTCTTGTGGAACAGGCTTTTCGGCCTGTTCCTTTATTTTACTTAATTGGCCGCCGACTTAACGGTTTCGGGCCCAGATACCTGAGATGAAAGGCGACTCGCCACTTGGTTGACGAAAGATTGCAAGAAGGAAACTTGCTGATTTTGCGTAAATACTGCTTGCAAAGTTTTAGTCAACTGTTCGAGATTGAAAATGCCTTTTGGAGCATTTTCCAGTTCTTGACTTTGGAAATATTCAATTAAACTCAGTCCTGCTATTCTGGTAAAATATGCTGCACTAATTCCCTGCACCGCGCCTCCTGCTACATAGGTAACGGCATTGCTTTTCAGCAGTCCAGTAATAGTTTGGGTAGACAGTTCTACTAATCCCAATTTGAACATTTGATTAGCTAAAGTACCCGCTACTGTCTTGGCTTGGTCTAAGGAAAACTGTTGCTGGTAGATGGCACCGAGGTCGATGACGAGTTGGGTGCTGATGGCGGTTGTTGCTAGCAAGTCTAAAGCGGGAACCGGGTTAGTAAAGACGGCGGCGGCGGCGATGTACTGATATTGTTCGATAATGGGAAGTGCCCGATCGCGCCTGACTCCATTTAATAAGGTTTTTGCCTCTAACTTGATACTTGCAGCCTCGCGCACTGCACTCGCCCAGACCAACTGTTGCCGTTCTTCAGTTAATATTTTAGTCAATCTTTCCGTCAGCGGGTCGAGTTGAGAGACTTGCTTTTCGATGCGTTCTTGAACTGTGCCGTCCGCTTGGTGTCGGCGCACTTTAATAGAATTGGGAGAAGCTGCGATCGCAATTATCTCTTCTGTACCCAATATTCCTTGCATTTTCTGCTGCAAAGAGTTCAAAACCTGCGACTGCTGTTCTGGCAAATATTGGTCTTGTTTGTTCCAGACTAGCAGCACGCGCTGACCTGCAGAAGCTAGCTGAGATAATGTTTTAAATTCGGAATCTGTGATGTCGCCCGCTGTCACAAACAGCACTAAATCACCGCCGATTTGGGCATCGGCATTTGTATTAGCAAACAGCGCTGCTGTTTCTTGTAAACTAAGCTTTTGCGGGTGTTGAGATGCCCAATTAGAATTTAAAACTTGAATTAAGGCTGTTTTACCGACAGCTTTGCCGCCCGTGACGGTAATCCGCAAATCTTCTCTGTCTAATTCGCTTCTGAGGCGATCGAGCTTTGCTGTTAGATTAGCAGGATCGGCGGAGTTTTGAGCTTCTGAAGCCAGCAATTTAATTGCGGTTTCTGAAGCCGCGATCGCTTTTTCGGCTGCTTCCCGGTTCGCCAGGGGTTCCGGGAGTGCGAGTTCGAGTTTGGGGGATTGTTGCTTCCACCACCAATACCCCGCACCGGCAGCAGCCAAGCCGATGAGTGCCGTTTCGCCCATTTCTGAACCCGAATGCTGTAGAGTTTCCAGCAGCCACAGCGCTGCTGAAAGTCCTATTCCGCCTATCAAAATCGGTCGCCGCAAGTTAAGTGTCATTTTTCCCTTCCTGTGGGTATTGTCGCCAAGCTTAACCTTACCGGGCTTGGCCTCCCTCCCTCTATTCCATCGTACCTCTGTGGCATCCAAACTGGCAGGCGGGCGAGCCGACTTTTTGCGATCGGGATTTGCGGCCCCGGCAAAAATCAACTTTTTGCACTTCTACAAAGGGGGAATAGGGGACTGAAGTCCTCACTACAAACCAATAGATTTTTACATGATTTTACAAATATAATAGTTGATTTTTTCTCTAGGTTGGTAATGCTTGAGATTGTGATTCAAAAATATCAATTATTTGTTTGGGAATTGCTCGCGGTCGCATGGTGGTAACTTCAACCCAAACCCAAAGCGCCTCGGCTTTTAACAAGATTTCGTCACTTCCAGCTAAGCGAATTTCGTAGCGGCGAACAGCTCGCGGGCCGCGCATTTGTTCGATCCAAGTTGATATCTCCAGTCGATCGCCTGCAGCGGCAGATCGCAAATAGTCAATCTCTATCCGCCGCATTACAAAGACGCCGCCCAGTTCCCGGTAGCGATCGAGTGTAAATCCCAAGTGTTCTAAATGTTCGATCGCAGCGTGTTCTAAATAATGCTGGTAGACAGCATTATTGACATGACCGAGGGCGTCCATTTCGTAATGGCGTACTCTAATTTGTGCAGTAAATGGTGTCAATTTCTCACCTTTCCACTTGTTGCGGTATTTTGTAGTTCCGAGCGTGATCGCACTCGATGTCGATACTCGCTCGGAACTGATTGCAAGGTACACTAATCATAGTTTAAACGCCACTACTTCCAGGTTAATATTAGTCCTGGAAGCACGGCTGGTGAGCACCTTGGTTTTTTTAACCACAATACACTGGCTTAAAACCCTCAGTCTCGGTTAACCCTGTTTCGTGGTTCTGAGTGCGTCCCCAACTAAACCTTTGAGAAATCGGACGGGTAATTGTTTAATCTCCCAGACAAATTCCCAAACCGCGGGCCGTTTTAACCAGAGTACCATCGAAGTCTACAGGTCTGTATTTGGCGATCGCATCTTCCAGAGGAACGCTCACAACTTCCCGCTTTTGCCAAGATACCATGCAGTCGTATTTCTCTTCGGCAATTAAGTCAACTGCTGCGATGCCAAAAGCAGAAGCAATTAATCTTTCTAGCGATGAAGGAGTTCCTCCGCGTTGAATATGTCCTAAAACAGTGACGCGAGTTTCTGCACCGCTGCAGTCAGAAATTGTATCGGCTAAATACTGACCAATTCCGCCTAATCGACTTTGACCTAAGCGATTTGTGTGCATTACTAACTCGCCTTCTTCAGTGCGAACCGCCTCCGCTACTATAATTAAACAGTAGTTTTTTCCCCGCTCTTGGCGTTCTTGGATTTGGGCACAGATTTTGGAAATTGTGTAAGGGATTTCTGGAATCAGAATTATATCAGCTCCCCCTGAAATTCCGGCACTAATTGCAATATGTCCAGCGTCGCGTCCCATGACTTCAACAATCATGACGCGACTGTGACTGGCCGCAGTAAAATGCAAGCGATCGAGTGCTTCAGTGGCAATATTGACAGCAGTATCAAAACCGATGGAACGCTCGGTAATGCCAACATCATTATCAATAGTTTTAGGAATAGCAACTAAATTCAAATTACCTTGTTGAGCAATCTTCCTGAGAATGGCAAGACTGCCATCGCCACCAATGCCAATTAAGGCATCCAAACCTAATTGGTGATAGCCTTCAATAATGTCCTCAGCACGATCGCGTATAGTCCCATCCGGCATCGGGAAAGCAAAAGGATTGCCCTTATTTGTTGTGCCTAGCATCGTACCGCCAATGGTGAGCCACGAGTCTACTTTCTCAATATCCAACGGAATTGCTTGAGGGGGACGACTCATCAATCCGTTGGTGGCTTGACGAATCCCCATGACTTTCCAATTGTAAGTTCCCGTTGCGCGGTAGACAACGGCTCGAATAACTGCGTTTAAGCCTGCACAGTCACCCCCGCTAGTGAGGATACCGATACATTTTTGTTCTCCCATAATTAAGGCCCGACTTTTGTTCTTCAGAACATGAGTTGATATTTTTAGATCCCGATCGTCCAATCCTGATTTTCGACGTAAATATGTAGGCGAAAATAAACTTTACTCTGTAACAGAATGTAAAGCTATCATAACTTTTGTGATGGCTTTCCTAAGAGATCGCTCATTCAGGGAGCTTTTCACTCGCTTTTGACTACTTATGTATTTTCCAGCTTCATCGACCGAATGGAGTGCCTCATCTCTGACGCATCCCACAAGTTCGATCGGCAACTAAGTAGCATCGCCAATCACCGTCTCCAACAAAACATCAATTTTACTTGGGATTGAGGCGTTTAGAAACTTGGTTAATTATACCGCTGAGAATAGCACCGCCCATAAGAATTCCGAGGGCGGGATTAAATACGGGCTGCCAGAGACTGTACCACAAATCAAAACCGAGATTCACCCCGGTCGATCGACCTGCTACTGCGATCACAAACCACCCAAAAATGGCAAAGACGAAAAACACATCAGCTACTAAAATCAAGTTGAGAAAGTTAAGAAATTTATCTTTCATTGTCGAGGGTTCCTTTTGAGTGTATATGTGCCAAGTTTGGGCAAGCGGTTGGTAATGGAGCGGATCGATAGCTGCAACTGGCGATCAAATAAAGATAAAATATCATTCAATTGTTTTCGCGCACAGGCTGTCAAAATATGGTTCGCTATACACTTCCTCAAAGCCCCGAAATTATTTTAACTGTCAAGGGGAAAGATTCAGCCAAAGCCCGGGAAGAAGCGATGGATCGGCTGATGGATCTCATGGATGAGGGCAAGCTGCCTACGGAACTCGTGGAGGGATTTGGGCCCAAGCAGTTTGTTGAAGTTAAAGATATCGAAGATGCTGCGTCTGACGGCGAGGATGCGATTACTGAAGCCGTCCAGATTTTGAGCAATTTGGCAAGTCTCAAATTGAAAGTCATGGAATCCCGCGAAGAAGCACTCAAAATCCGGGCGGCGATCGACATTTTGTTTACAGATGAGGCTGTGACTGCCGAGGAAATTGGTCGTTTGAAAGATGGTTTCAAAGTTCTCAAAAACTTCGCTCAAGCTAATGTCCGCTATCGAGAAGCTAGAAGTAAAGCCGAAGAAGCACGGGCAATTCTCGACGAAGCTTTGCAATCTGTAGAACCGGAAAACAAAGCGCAGAAATCCGCGAAATAATAGCAGGTTGGGTTGAAACTTACATCTTGCACCATTCTCAAGAACAAGCTTTCCGGCCTGTTCCACAAGAAAATTCACTCGTGGAACAGGCCGGAAAGCCTGTTCCTAAAAAACTGATTGAGAATAGTGCCACATCTCAGTTGAAACCTATTTCTGTCATTGCGATCCGAAGGGAAGCAATAGCCGAGGTTTGCGATTGCTTCGTTTGATTATTCGGACATACAATAACTCTGGTGCCAGACATAATATTAATTATATCCACATTAAAATCTGGAAAAAATTGTGAACCAACAAACAGAACCTCTCAGAAACTCGATGTCAGGCAGCTTGCTGCTGGCTAAAAAGTTAGGTTTTCAACCAAGAACTGTGATTGATGTCGGTGCGGCATTGGGAACTTTTAACCTTTACGAAACTTTCCCCGATGCGCGACATTTGCTAATTGAGCCCATCGCCGAAAATGAACCTTATCTAGCCAAAATTTGCCGCAAGCTCAAAAGTGCAGAATACATTATTGCAGCCGCGAGCAAACAATCGGGAGTTTTCACCCTCAACGTCAGTCCCGGTATGGTGCATTCTTCACTGTCTGAAAATTGCGTTACTGACAGCAGCGATCCTTATTTGAGAAAAATACCAGCAATTACGCTGGATGGAATATGCAGGGAAAGAAATTTGCCAGGCCCGTATTTAATTAAAGTTGATGTAGACGGACAGGAATTAAATGTTTTAGCGGGAGCAACTGAGATTTTGCAGCAGACTGAATATGTAATTGTAGAAGTTACTTTGTTTGGTCAGATGTATGAGGTAATGAGTTTTATGAAGTCTCAAGGATTTGCAGCTTACGATATAGTTGATTTGTCATATCGGCCCATTGATAAGGCTTTGTGGCAAGTTGACATGGCTTTTGTTAAGGAATCCGGTCACTTCAGAAGAGAGAGGAGTTTCGCGACAGGAGAGCAGGATGTCGAAGCACTTAACTTGCATCTCAAAGCTTATCGGGAAAGTTTCATCCAACACATTGAGACTCATTACAGCGACCCAGTAGAGCAGGAACCACAGGTCAGTCAAGCTGTTTTGGGCGAAGATTGTGTCATCATTTAACTCAAGTTGCTTCCATCTAGTACCAAATCCGGGTAGCACTTGGCACGCTTATTTAATTAATCCTCAACATCTAAAAAACTGGTTTTCTAAATGCTGCTATTGCCGTCTCTAAACTGGCAATCTGCTGTCAATTGGCTTTCACTGCATATCAGAAAGTGGGAATGCCCTAATGTGGCAGGGCGGTTTCATTTTCTTGTAGGGGGAAACCTCCCGTGGTTGCCCCGATGCCTGAAATGCCCATGACATCATCTGTGGGTGAGGGCGGGCAGTCTTGGCACCGCCCCTACAAAAGCCTGATTTTCCCTAGGGCAAACCCCCCGTAGTTGCCCCGAAACAGCCCTACGCTGTGACGGCGGAGTGTCAACTACCACAATTAATCCCAAGGCGCTTTCGTTGTGAATCGTTGAGTTGCTGGCGGCCTAAGCTGTCAACCATCAACCACTGGAAGCGGGCAATTTTATTTCTTGATCCCAAGGTATTGCTGCCAAAATATAGTAGATGTCATCTCCTTGGAAGCACTTTTCCATTTTTCACTTACGGATGACCATTCATTAATACCTTCAGCAGCAACTTTAAACCACCTAGTCAAAAGGTTAGTACCAGCTAATTTATCTACCTCATTTTGGTTATTATAGCTTTTACTAAGCTTTACAAGGCTCATGTGAAAGGTTTCTGGGTCAGTGTTTTTGATAAAATCTGGGCCTTTTAGATAGTCTTCAAAAGCTTTTACAACCATCTCTACATGATTATAATCAAATTTTGCTAAAGCCTGAAGTATTACTTTTGTCAAATGCTCAACTGCAGCCATATATTCTGGAGAATAATGGATGGAATAAGCTATTAAATCATTGCGGATATAATAATAATTTTCCCAATTTACATTCTTTGCCGCCGCTGGTTGATGCCACACCGCCATTGATGGAAAAGCTACAATGTTATTGCCCAACTCTTTTATTCTTAAACCAAACTCTACATCATCTATTTTGATAAATAAAGGCAGCGGTAATTTAGTTTGTTCAACAAGTTCCTTAGAAAAAGAGAAAAACCAAAATCCGCCATAGTCTACATCTTCTTCCTTGAGCAACCTGTTGAGAGAATTAGAATCTCGTAAATCGATATTATAATTTAAAGCAATTAATGCCCCAGGCCCAAATCCTCTAGTTTTAGAATAGGCGTTGTACGATGCTCCTGCTTCATACAACATATGCTTTTTCTGTAAATTTAGCAGTCCACCCGCTACAGCAAAATCCGAATTGGCGTATTCATACAAAGGAAATAATTTATAAATACATTCACTTTCTAACTCTATATCATCATCCATAAGCAAAAAATGAGAATATTTTTTTTCCTCTAAAGCTTCGACCAACCCTCTGGTAAAGCCACCGCTTCCACCCGCATTTATATTAGGAACTAGCCTCAGTTTTGGCTTTCGGAAATCAGCTTCATCTAAAGTTCTACCATTATCAACAACGAATACTTTAAAGGCCTTGGTTTCTAGCAATTCATCTTGAAAAATTGCATTTAATGTATTTTGTATGAAGTCCTCTTTTTTAAATGTGCAAATTACAATCCCCAATGATACTTCTCTAGTTTTACTTTCATCAGTTGCTATCCATGCCCCTTTAAATTCGCCATGCTCACTAGAACAAGTTATTTCAAAATATATTCTCCCCGCTTTTTTGCCTTGAAGGAGATTTATTGGTGAGATTTTTACCGGGTCAGAGAATTGACATTTCTCAAAGCTCTCTTCAGAAATTATTTCTTTGTTTTTTTGTCCATCAAATTCTCGGTAAACAGAAACTTTAAAATCGCCTTCAAGTTTCAGCACATAGTAGATAGACCTAAGAGTTGTATATTGAGTATAATATCTCTCGTAAAACGAATTAAAGTAAGAATTTGAGGAGACAACACCACCCTGAGATAAAACAACTTTTTTGTCATCTTCCTGGTAGTTTATAGATGCAGATTTATTACACCGTATATATACATCCGAGGTATCGGCTGATTTTGGTAGCTTAATTCCGGCTAATATATTCATGTAATATCTACCTCTTCTTGTAGTAAAATTAGTTATTTTATTTGACTGATTTTAAACAGTATTAGCTTAAGAGTAATTTGTGGATAGGTTCTAGTACCTCCTCCTTTAGACATAACTCATATCACATTTTTTTAAGCCGTGGATAAAGAGATTGATATCGAAACCAAGCCTCTTCTAGGATTGGATTAACTGATTGGGGAGTGGCAACAAGCATTGGTGTGGTTGCCAGTTTGATGGTGTCATTAGCATCTGCGTATACGCCAATTCCGATACCCGCCAGTAGAGCAGCACCACGTCCAGAAGCCGCAGCAACTGTAGTTGAATAGAGGGGTATTCTCAATACATCGGTCAGTAATTGTTTCCATGGCATTTCTGCTGTTCCACCGCCTGCTAAACGCAGTTCTGTCGCTTTAAAACCTGTTGCTTCAAGGGCCTCAAAACCTTGTCGTAAGGCAAAAGCAACTCCCTCTAAAGCTGCCCTCATCAGGTGCGCCTGTGTGTGATGAAGTCCAAGCCCCACCCATGCGCCGCGTACATAGGGGTCAATGTGTGGAGTTCGCTCACCCGTGAGGTACGGCAAAAATGTCAATCCTTCACATCCTGGGGGAACAGAAAACGCTTTAGTATAGACTTCTTGCCAACTCAAGCCGAGGATACCTCGCACCCACTCAAGCGCTAACCCCGCATTTTGCATTGCAGCAAGGCTGTACCACTGGTTAGGTAGGGCCGATCGATAGAGATGTGTGCGACCCTGACGATCGATAATTGGTTGCGATCGAGGTGTAATGATTTGAGCGCCTGTGCCGATCGTTAGTTGAACCAAACCAGGCTCTAGTAGTCCGTTACCAAGCGCCGCCGCGGCGGTATCCGCAGCACCAGCGATAACGGGTAAGCCAACAGGTAAGCCGAGATGCTCAAAAGCAATAGTTGTTAGGTAGCCGGAGATCGCACTTGAGGGGATAATTTTTGGTAAGCAATTATAGCGTAGATTCAGCGCCCCGATTGCTTCCCCAGCCCAGTTATCCGACACAACATCGTAAAGCAAAGTACCGCTAGCATCAGATGGTTCTGTTGCAACTTCTCCAGTCAGCCGTAACCGCAGCCAATCTTTTGGCTGAAGTGCCCAACGCGCTTCGGTGTAGACAGTAGCCTCGTGTTCTCGTAGCCACAACAAAGTTGGACCCGCCATTCCAGCGGTAATCGGGTTGCCCAAGCGCTCTAGAATAGCGGCATCGAGCGAATGATAAGTGTTAAGCGTGGCACTAGAGCGAGTATCTGCCCAGAGGATAGCAGGGCGCAGGGGCTGACCCGACTTCGAAGCTAGGACAACACCGTGCATTTGTCCTGAAAGTGCGATCGCCTGTACTTGGTCAGCGTGATTTCCCACTGCCTTCCTAACAGCCGAGGCAACAGCTAACCACCAATCTTCTGGCTCCGACTCAGCCCATCCAGGTTGGGGTGCATGAACAGGATAGGATGTTGATGCTTCACCTATAGTGGTTCCGTCTATCGCTAGGAGCAATGCCTTAGCAGAGCCTGTTCCTAAATCTATACCAAGGAGCATGATAGCTAATCCTCAAATCATTCAGTGTCTTAGCAAACGGGCGATCGCTTTTACCAATTCCTCGGGTTCAACAGGCTTGGGGATATGGATCTGAAATCCGGCAGCTAAGGCTTGCTGCTGATTGATCTCTCCAGCATAGGCAGTAAGTGCGATCGCAGGAATCGTGCCTCCCTGTTGGGGTGACCACTTTCTAATTTGCCGAATCAGGGCATAACCATCCATCTCTGGCATCCCAATGTCACATAAGAGTAGATCGGGGAGAGATTGATTCAGAAGGGTCAACGCCTGTGCCCCCGAAGCTGCTGTGGCAACTTGTGCGCCAGATTGCATCAGGGTGAATGCTGCTAACTCCCGCATATCTGCATCGTCGTCCACAACCAAGACCTGAATACCTGCTAAGTCTGCCGCACTTTCTGGATGCCTGTCATCAGAAGAGGGTTCCGGCTCTACGATGTTTAACGGTAGCCGGATGGTAAATGTAGCCCCTAAGTTCTGTCCTAAGCTGTCTGCTTGAACGGTTCCTCCATGCAGTTCGGTAAAATGACGGACGAGCGCTAGTCCCAATCCCAATCCGCCGAATTGTCGGGTTATAGTGCCATCTTCTTGACGGAAGTAGTCAAACACATGGGGTAAGAACTCTCGTTTGATGCCTTTTCCAGTATCTTTGACTTGAATCTGAGCGTACATACCAACCTGCTCTAGTTGCACGTCGATGCGTCCTCCGGTTGGGGTGAACTTCACAGCATTGGAGAGGAGGTTCCAGACTACTTGTTGGAGGCGATTGCTATCGCCTGAAACCGTTCCTGAAATAGGATTAAATGTGGTCTGGATTGGAATGTGTTTGGCTTCGGCTGCTAGTCGTACCGTTTCCCGTGCAGCCTCAATCATTGCCGCTAGATTCACAGGAGCGACGTTTAACGTCATTTTTCCTTGCAGAATGCGCGAGACATCCAACAAGTCCTCAATTAATTGGGCTTGCAGCTTGGCGTTGCGTTCGATCGTTTCCAGCGCTTGCTGGGTTTTTGTGGTATCTAGTCGCCCTGTTCGTAGCAATTTTGTCCAGCCCAGAATCGGATTGAGGGGCGATCGCAACTCGTGGGACAATACAGCTAAAAATTCATCTTTAATCCGGTTAGCGGCTTCTGCTTTTGCACGATCACGTTGAGCTAACCGGTATAACTGAGCATTGTCGATCGCCAAGGAAGCACGACGCGCCAATTCCTCTGCCAGTTGCAAATCTGCTGAGGTATACCGTCGTCCAGATTCGGCTGAGATAAAGGAAATGGCCCCTAGAATTCGTGCCTGAGTTCGTAGTGGCACCGTCATTACCGATTTGAATCCAACCTGCCGCAGTATTTCCAAATGCTTAGAATCACGCGCTGCCTGTACCAGCAGTTCATCGGGAATCTCCGGCAGCAAGTCAGATTGCCCAGTTCGCAGCGTCAATGCAGCACCGCGAGGGTCATCCGGGTTCATAGGATACTTGTCTCTCATCTGATATGCCCATTCCAGTTTGGCAGGGTCGATGTGAGCAACCGCAATCTGCTCGATCGAACCATCCTCTTCTATCATGTGAACCGTACACCAGTCCGCTAATTCCGGCACTGTAAGCTGTGCGACTCGCTCTAGAGTCGTTTGATAATCGAGTGAGGATGCCAGCACCGTACTTGCCTCAGAGAGAAAGCGTTGGGCAAGCTCTAACCTGACGCGCTCAGTCACATCGACTACATAAACTAAAACCCCTTCAACCTGATCATTTGAGTTAACAGTCGGAAGATAGTAAACGTTGTAGTAACCGGGACGGCGATCGCTACGTCCGGGAACATTCACCGCAAAGTTGGGTGAAGTGAAGGGATTTCCTGTGGTGTATATCTGATGAAAGACTTCAACTACGTGGGGATCGAATTGACCAAAAAGTTCTGAAATGGAATGTCCTAAGTGTTGCTCGTGGGTTAATCCATTAATTTCTGCCAAGGCTTCGTTGATGGAAATAAATCGCTGCTTTTCATCTAACAGGCCAAGTCCAATCGGAGACGTGTCAAAAATATTTGCCAGTTGGCGCTGTGCGGCTTCTGCCTGAGAACGGGAAATACGTTCGCGCTCTAACAGTTGTTCTCGTTCTTGTTCGGCATACTTGCGCTCCGTCACATCCAGCACCAGCGATAACACCGAAATCATCCGTCCCGATTCGTCCCTGAGACTGGAGTTATACCACTCGCAGTGCACAATGTTGCGATCTTTGGTGTAATTGCGGTTGTATGAAAAAATATGGGCTTCTTCACCATAGACCAGCCGTTGGCAGACTTCTGTCACCGATTCCAGGTCTTCCTCAAAGACAAAAGGTATCTCTGTTAAAGATTTGCCCAGAATTTCTTCGGCTTTCCAGCCCAAAATGCGCTCTGCACTAGCAGACCAGCGAATGACTTGAAAGTCTCGATTCCATTCAACGACTGCCATTGGAGAGTTTTCAACATGGAAGTTGAGCTTTTGTAGAGCTTGACGCAAGGCCTCTTCTGCTTGCTTGCGTTGTGTGATATCGATGACGACGCCGATCGAGTGCTTGGGATTTCCCTGAGAATCATAAGTAAACTGTCCTCTCGCTTCAACCCAGTGAATGGAGCCATCGGGCCAACGCAGGCGATGTTCATGGTGATACTCTTTCTTTTCAGCTATAGCTAGCTGAAGTTTCACATCAGCTTCTGCTAAGTCATCAGGATGAACCCGACTTGCCCAAACCTCATAGCAGGGTTCGCACTCATTGGGTTGCAGACCGAGTACCATGAAGTGCCCTTCTGACCAATGCCTTGCTTTGGTCTGCATATCCCAGTCCCACGTTCCCATGCGTCCAACCTTCAGAGCGAGTTGCAGGTGAGCTTCACTTTCTCGCAATTCTTCTTCTGCCCGCGAGCGCTCCACGGCTAGCCAGGTTTTTTCAGCAATTCGCTCCATCAGCACCACATTTTCCTCCGTCCAGTGGCGACCAGAGACATGGTGCAACACCAACAATGCGACAAATTTCCCATCTTTCACCAATGGAACACACAGGAGAGATTTGGTTTGAATTGCGTCAAAGGTAGCAGCCCCCGATCCGGCAGTCCGAGGATCGCGATCGACATCATCTACGACAATAGTTTTGCCCTGCTTTAATTCAGCAATGAGTTCAGGGCCAAACGAATCTAGGTGATGTCTACCCACTATGCTGATTACACCATTGCAATAATCGCGATCGACAATCAAATATTCCTGAGTAGAATCAATTTCACCGTAGGTACAGCGAGTGACATTGAAGTGCTCTCCTGCGGAGCTAACCACTCGCCACATAATGTCCTTCGAGTCTTGAATGGCACGAATCGCATCATTCAATTCAATCAGAAATTGCTGCTGTCTCTCCTTGTGCTGAAGTTCTGCCAGTAATGCCTCAATCTGTTGCCTTGCCCGCACCTGGGCTGTCACGTCCATGTTATAAATTAAGACGCCCTGAATGGTTCCCTCAGCATCTCGCCAAGCCGGAAAGATACAGTTAAAAAATGCCTCTTCCAACACTCCATCGCCATTGCGATCCAAGAAAGTAGGTGACTCCTCCCGAATAAATGTTTCTCCCGTTCGATAAACCTGTTCAAGCACGTCAAAGTAAATTTGCCCCTCTACCTCTGGGAAAACCTGCCGCATCGGTTGACCAATAATGTTTGGAGTGCGTCCAGTCCCTTGCAAATAGCTTGGATTGGCAAATTCATAAACAAGATCGGGACTTTTCAAAATGCCAATCATGGCAGGGAGCTGCATCAGGATTTCATACAACCGCTTACGTTCGCTTTCTGCTTCGAGTCGGGCAGTTTGTTCTCGTTTTAAAAGACGATCGCGTTCTGCTTCGATCTGTTTGCGTTCTGTAATATCAACCGAAACGCCAATCATGCGAACTCCTTGCCCCGTCTCATCCCGATAGACTTGTCCCTGACTGTTGAGCCAGCGCACAACGCCGTCTGGACAAATTACCCGATACTCCGGTGCGTAGGGCTGTTCTCCAGCCATTGCCCCTACCGTCGCTTGGAGCACCTGTTGTCGATCGTCTGGATGAATGAGCGCAACAAACTCTTCTCCCGTCCCTTCATGAAAACCCCAAACGTCTAGAGCATTAGCAGAACACACTACCTGATTGGTCGGCAAATCCATATCCCAGACCACCATCTGAGCCGCCGTTAATGCCAATCGCAGGCGTTCTTCGCTCTCTCGTAATGCCTGTTCAACCTGTTTGTAATCCGTCACATCTTGGAAAATAACAACGGCTGCAACAATCTCTCCCTGACTATCTAAAATTGGTGCTGAGTTGATGTTAATGAAGACGCGGCTACCATCATCTCGATGAATTTCCATTTCTTCGTTGGTAACGACCTCACCGGTTTTTAGCGATCGCGCCAGGGGATACTCATGAGGGGCATAGAGCTGACCATCTGAGCCAAAAAAGGCTTCAAATGGAGCAATGGGTGCATATTCCTCAATCTCAAGCGACTGTTCATAGTCATACCCAACAACTTGCTTGGTTTGTTCGTTCGCTAGAACTAACTTACCGGATGCCGCATCGGCAATTATTACACCCGCAGGCATCTGTCGCAAAACGGCTTCAAATCGGGCGCGTTCGATTTCCAGCTCGTGCAATAACCGTTCTCGTTCTGCCTCTGCTTGCTTGCGTTCTGTAATATCGCGAAAATAAACTGCTACTCCTGCAGTCGAGGGATAGGCCTTCGCCTCTATCCAACGCTGGACAGATTCCCCAAATTCTTCCCAGGAAACAGGAACCTGTTCCGTCATTGCCCGATGGAGTTCTCGATAGGGAATTGCACCAACCAGCTCAGGAAAAACCTCATTCCAAACGTGCTTTCCTAGTAGATATTCTGGTGTTTTGTGCAGGATTTGAGCCGCCGCCCCATTCACGTAGGTGTAGCGCCAGTCGCGATCGAAGGCGACAAAAGCATCCGTAATGCTTTCCAGAATCGTTGCTACCTTGCCCTCAGTTTCTTGGGCAGGGAACAACTGTTCGCCTTCAAGAGTGCGGGCAAAGCGTTCAATGACTTCAGAGCGAGAAATTCCTCGCCTGTGAGCCTCTTTATCGAGCGATCGCCATGCTGTATTAGTGAGAGATACGCTCACTCGTTCTTTCGTCTCCGAGTTCCAATTGCTAAGAAACTTGCCTGTGGCGTCGCGCTTCATTAAGATTCATCCGTATACATACACGGTCTTCTCTATTGAACCTGAGTTACTCACTCAGGAGAATCCACCTTAAGATAGATGCTTTGGCCAGAGGCAATACGGATGCAGATGGTACTTACGACTATCGGCCTAGTGTTCCTTTAGCACCAAACTCATGCAAACTACGCAACTGGTCAGCAACACTCTCGACGAAACGTGGCGACTGTACTAAATCTCCAAAAATCTCAAATATGCTGAGAAATGGAGTGGGATCTGTTTTACCTGAGCGGGCCTGTTGAGTGAGGATATCAGCTAAAGGGTCATCAATGACGATAGGACGGTTCTGGTCGTCGTAACCATTGAGATAGTGACACCAAGCAGCAATCGTCAAACTTAGGTAATCGATCGCACCTTCAAGTTGTAATTTATCGCGGATCGAGCCCAAAACAAACTTAGGAATTTTGGCCGATCCATTCAGGCAAAGGCGCGGAAGCTGATCGCGAATTTTGGGATTGGAAAACCGTTCAATTAAAGTTTTTTTATAATCGTCTAAATCAATCCCAAGAACGGGTTGGAGTGTTGGTGTCACCTCATCCATCAGGTTAGCGACTGCTTGCTGAAACAAGGGATCGGCCATGACTTCATAAACGTAGGTATAACCTGCCAGAGAGCCGAGATAGCCAATCAGCATATGGCTGGCATTGAGAAGCCGAATTTTCATCATTTCATAGGGATGAACATCCTTAGTCATCTGTACGCCAACGGATTCCCAATCCGGTCTGCCTGCACAAAAGGTATCTTCGATTACCCACTGAATGAAAGGCTCCGCGACGCAGGGAAACGCATCATCAATACCAAACTGTTGGCCCAGCATATTGATATCTGCTGGGGTTGTCAGCGGAGTAATGCGATCGACCATGCAGTTGGGAAACGCAACGTGTTCAGCAATCCAACTTCCTAAATCTGGATCGCGCATTTGGGCAAAAGTCGTTAGCATTTTCCGCACCATGTCGCCGTTGCCTTGGATATTGTCGCAGGACAAGACTGTAAACGGTGCCAACCCCTGTTTACGCCGCTTGGAGAGTGCGGCTGTCAAAAAACCGTATGTCCCAATTGGTTGCTCAGGATGTTGCAAATCGTGCTGCATCGTCGGGTGGTTTACATCGAAATTGCCACTTCCTTCAATGTAGTAGTAGCCGCTTTCTGTGATTGTTAGAGTAACAATTCGGCATTTGGGATCTGCTAATGCTTCAATAACTGCTTGACGATTGTCTGGTGCAAACAGGTATTGAGTGATTGAACCAATGATTCGAGCGCGATCTCCTTCTAGCGATCGCTCAACTAAGGTATACAAACAATCTTGGGACAGAAGCGCATCCCGCATACGCCTGTCATATTCATTCTCAAGCAATCCAACACCACAGATTCCCCAATCACTACCAGGATTCTGATGGAAATAATCATCGAGATAGAGCGCTTGGTGCGATCGATGAAATCCACCAACTCCAATATGCAAAATTCCATTAGTAATTGGATGGCGATCGTACTTGGGTACGCGCACGTTGCCCGGTAAACGAGATAGGGATTGTTGATTCAGCTTGATTGTTGAGCTTGTACTGGTATTGCTGTTCATTTTATTTATACTAGGTGGTGACGACGGCTTTTTAAAACTGCTTCACCCTGTAAGTCAAACAGATGGCTCATATCGCCGCTAATGTGAATAGGAACAATATCGCGCAACTGGCTGGAATTATCTCCGTCTGTTTGCACGACTCCGTAAGGAATCTGAAAATATGCGGAAAGATTCCGCATATTCAGCTTAAGCCGCGTATTCTGCAGAAAGAATCTGCTTAAGTAGTAAACTTGGGGTGTTATGCCGAATCATTCTGCCTATCTACCCACTATGGGATCTTAAGCGGAAAGTTTCAGTCAATTATATAGTTAGGCGAGCGATTTCTGCTTTGAGTTTTAATTCAATATCAACATAATCGGTTAAATACTAGATATTCATGGCTAATACTTCTCCCCTTCCTCCAGCCACGGCAACACCTGCTCCTCTGTCCCCTGATCTAACTTCCCAGAGCCAGCCCCCAAGCCAAACCACTCGAGAGGGGATTATGTTGAAAGAGCAATCTGACTCCCGAAATAGGGAGAGGATTGCCTTGGGGGTTCTTCTCGCTTCGATAATAGCTGTCTTCAGTATATCAGTCGTGGTAATTGCCACTGCGGAAAATGGTGAAAAAAGAGGGGTTGTTTCAGGACGAGTAATGGATTCAACCCTCCCTCTGTACGGAACTTGGGTAGGCACTATTCTGGCATTTTATTTTTCGCGCAATGCTTTTGAGGCTGCTTCAAGGGCCACGGATCGGACTACTGCTGCTGTATTGCAGCAAGCTAACAGTGGCCTTGTTTCGGCACCCCCGCTGCCAGACAACAGGTTGGCAAAGATCCCCTTGAAGGCTCTCGCAAACGATCTTGTCTTCAGTCAGGATGATATGAACAAGCCATTGCAAGATGTTGTTAACGAGCTAGAGTCTAGAAATCGATATAGAGTCATTGTGGTTGACGCCGACAAAAAATATGTCAACATGGTCTACAGGATCAATGCATCAGCGTTTTTAGTGCAGTCTCAGCCTGAAGGTTCAAATCCGCAGAGGGATCAAGGGGGTGATCCAGTCTCGCCACCGCCAACACTAAAGAACTACCTTGACTGGCGACATGAACAGGGAGAAAAAGCTCAGCCTATAGTAATCTTCCTGTCCGAGAGCGCAACCCTGGCTGATGCCGATGCCAAGATCAAAGAAACAATAGGGTGCAGAGATGCGATCGTAACAACCGACGGGAAAGATACAAGTCCAGTGGTGATTTATGTTACGGATACCGACATCAATGAATATAAGCAGTGACCGCACATAACACCAGTAATCGCTCTTGTAGGTTAGGTTTCTTTACGTCAACCCAACATCTTTTACTAACAGACCTAACCAGTTCTGTTATCTCAAGGCTTTAGCGACCTAACAACACCCCTGCACACCGACCGCCGAGAGGTTATCTGCAAGTATCAAAGATGGTCGCGGCGGGTGATGGGCACCGTTATCCTGCAAGGCGTTGGCTTGTAAAGCGCACTCTGGGTTGGCTCTCGAAGTGTAAAGCTATCTGAGTGCGCTATGACAAGAAAGCTTGTAACTATCTCGGTATGATTAAGTTGGCTTGCGCGTTGCTTTGGTATCGTCGTTGCTGGCGTTTATCCATTGCCAATTAATTGATCATTCGATGCTTCTCAAATTTGTCCTTCCATTTTGAGAGAGTTTCTTAATGCTAATCTCCAGGAATTTTCTCAACGAGTCAGCTTTATCGTCGGGTGAGAAACAGGAGTTAAATTGTCACCGCAAACTGCCTATGAACAGATTGAGGCATTGTGGAAAACCTTACAGCGATCGCACCAGGTTGATTTACCAATCGCCCGGTACTTCAAGAAGTTGTAGGTGCGGAGGGTTGGAAAACGATCAGATTTCAGTGCCTCATGCCCTGTTTATTTAGACTGGGGTTGCTGATAATAGACCGATAAGATCCTCCATCCGCTCGATAACTTGGTGGGCACCAGCCGACTCAAGAGCATCTGCACGGCTGCTTCGTTCATCCTCGCTGATATGAGTTCCCCCTACATAACCGATAATCTGCCCAATTCCAGCGGCAACGGCAGCCCTTATCCCACTGATAGAATCTTCAATTGCCACGCAATCGGAAACTTCTGCGTCCAGACATTTCACTGCATATAGGTAGATGTCAGGAAGTGGCTTGGGACGCGGAACCGGGAGAGAGTCGTGAGCGCTAAATACCTGCTCGCTTGGGAAATAGTCGGTCAGGGCAGCAGCACAAAGGCAAGCACTCAGCCGCTGTAAGCTGCTATTACTTACTAGCGCATATTCAAATCCGTCGTCGCGCAGGGAATACAGCACTTGGGGCGTTCCTTCTGTCGCTTTTGCCTCTACAGTAAGCCGTTCGATCGCTCTCTTTTCTTCTTCAGCCACTAGCCTGTCAATATCGCGCTCATTAAGACTGGTTAATGAGTCTGGGTAGATCTTTTTGAGTATTTCCCTGTAGGGTTTCCCGGCGAAGCTTTTAACAAACTCCTCAAGCTCATAGTGTTGAGCGCCAGGGAACTCACTAGCCACTTCATTTGTCAGTCTCCATGCGCTCTTAAGTGCTATGGTTTCACTATCAACGACAGTTCCGTCATGATCGAAAAGCACCACCAAATCATGCTGAAGCGCTTTCATTTAAAAGACCTCCCTCACTGTAATTTTTAAGCGTAGTCAATAGTCCGTGGCTCTGGAGATCTCGCAAAGCTTGTTGGCATTCATTATCTACGACCTGTGTCTGTTCGCAATTCTCCAATCCCAGAATCCCGCTAATTAGTGCGCCTTCTTGAATCGCTGTAATTGTGCTTTGGGTATCCTTGGCATAATAGGGCTGACCAGACTCGCACGCCTCTTCTCTGACTGCAAGAAGCCACGCCGCAACAGGAAGTATAATACGCTTCATGCTGACTTTTCGGCTATACGCATCCTGAAGTATCGGAAATATATACTTGCCTACTTTCCTACAGGTTTCTGAAGAGATTCTCTCCGTAGTATCGGGAAGATCTTCGTTACTGAGCCTGACTAAAACTTGCTCCATATATTGTTCACACATCTGGCGAGGCACTGGTGTTGCTGCTGCGATATCGTCCATGAGAAGCCGAGTAAACAACTGGAATTCCGGTAGCGCGATCGCCTCGTGCATATACTCTATACCTGCTCTTACAGCTAAACAGGCTATGAAGGAGTGTACTGCATTCAAGAATCTCGACTTCATATACAGGAAGGGAGTGATGTCGCTAGTCATAATCACCCCTGTATCTTCCCACTTGGGGCGATCGCCTGTGAATTTGTCTTCCACGACAAACTGCCAAAATGGTTCGGTTACAATGGGTGCGCGATCGCGAACTTGCAACAGTCGGCTGGGGTAGTTATAGTCGGATTCCTGTTCTTGAGGCACAATCCTGTCTACAACCGAATTAGGGAACGTGACCTTATCCTTGATGTATTCTGCAAGCTGACAATCGATCTCTTCAGCGTAAGCTAGCACTGCTTTTTGCAGGATATCCCCGTTTCTTGGGAGGTTGTCGCAAGAAAGGGTGGTGAACGGAGTCATTGAGCGATCGCGTCGTCGGCGTAGCGCCTCTACGATAAAGCCAATTGCAGTAGTTGGAGTGGAAGGATTTTGCAGATCGTGCGCGATGTCTTCATTCGTTGTGTCAAGATTAAAATTCTTGTCTAGATGGTAGCCTCCTTGAGTAATAGTAAGAGTCACCAGATGCACAGAGGGAGACGCCATCTTTTCAAGCACATACTCGCACTTGTCTCTACCATTAACTATTTCCCTGATAGAACCTATAACTTCCGCTTCCTCACGATTTTGAGCGCAACTAGAGTGTTTGGTCAAACTGTAAAGGAATCTCTGCGGTTTCAACCTAGTAATGGTCTGTTGACTCTTGAGGCTAACCCCACAAATCCCCCATCTCTGCTCTTGGGAATTCTTCTGTGCAAGATAGTTATGTATTATGTAGGCAAGATGCCCCCTAAAAAAACGACCTGGCCCGAAATGGACGATACCAGTCTTAAGCGACCTCCTGTCGTAAAAAGACTGTTGCCTCCACAAACCAGTTACAGTACCGAAGCGAGAACTTGAAGAAACACTGGGCGGTCTGAGTAAGTTAACCATGAGACTTCTTAAATAAGTGTGATAAGCTAAAATGAAAATTGGTCAGTCTGGGTATACCCGATGACCTACAAGCAACACAAATGTCTCAAACTGCGAAAATTTCTGGTATCCTTTGTGCCATCTACAAAGAAGCGTATTACCACATGGTAATTAGGGTGTGACAGATAGAGCAGAGAAAGAAAAATCAGGTAAACCTAATTAATAATCAAAGCTCAATTGGTCATTAACCTGAAGTAAGGCACAAGAGTAGGCGACTTACTGCAACTTTGTTCTACTTTGGCAAGTGCGTAAGCCGAATGTATGTCCTATAAGAAGGCGCAAATAGAGTGCTTTTAATTCTGGCTTGAGATTCCCCAATAACTCTGTAGACTTTGATGTTATTTCCCTGGGTCGCTGCTATCCTCCGTCTTCAGGAGAATCTACAAACAATTTTTTAGAGGGAGTTAAAACAACAGGGTAGTTAGGGTCTCACAGGTAGAACAGAGACAGAAGAAATCAGGTACACTTAATTAATTAAGTATCAAAGATCAAGTAGTCATTAACCTGAAGTAAGGCACAAGAATACGCCACATACTGCCACTTTGTTTAGCTTGGACAAGTGGGTAAGTCGAATGTCTTTCCTACAAGGCGCAAATAGACTGCTTTGAAATTATGCCTTTAGATTACCTAATAACTCTGTACACTTCGTATGTTATTTGCCTAGGTCGCTGCTATCATCTGTCTTCAGGAGAATATACAAATAATTCTTTAGAGGGACTTATAACCACAATCAAGTGTATACTTGGCTAGAAGCAGTTAAGTTAGAGTTAGGCGTTTGTGTAGCAAGCGTCCAAAAAACAACGCTTGCGTGGAAAAGTCCTGTCTGTAGCGGATGGCTGATACAGCATTGCAAGGCCGTTTCAGTCTGTCTATAAATTTTTAAAGTTTCTTCACTTGTTCTCTAACATTGGAATTACGACTCGACTAATTGAGGAACGGATAGCCGAAGTGCAGCGGGATGTGAGAGTCCATTACTCAGAGGTGGCGATCAACTTGCTGGGATTGTGGGAACAGCGAGGGAATGTGGAACTGTACTTCAAACACCGCTACAAAGTGTTTAATTATCGCATTGAAAAACTGACGGAGTATTTCGTGTTTCCTTTCGGTCAAGCGCACCCTGCGGGATTTGTTTGAAATGGAAGCAAAAGTGCGATCGTGATGTTGAGTTGAATGCGATCGCCTTGTGCTGCGTGATGTTGAGTTGGATGTGCGGGTTCGGGGTGAGTGCGATCGTCAAACAACAACCTAGACGAACGCCACCTCCGATTTCTAATTCAGCTTCAGGGAACTGCGGAGCGTTGTTGAATGCGCCCAAAAGAATGGGGACGCTCTCAACTTTCGCTTGTCAGGGAATACCGTTCTCCACAAAAGTTTTTAGCTTTGAAGCGTTCCTCACTGCATTTCCCTCTCCATCATTGTTGAAGTAGACGAACACGCTTCGCCCCTGGCTTTCCCACTCGTGGATGCGATCGCTCCACCAACGCAAATCATCATCCGAGTAGGAGCCGCCATAGAGATTGTTGGGGTCGGGGCCGTGGAGGCGCACATAGACGAATGAACCCGTTGCCCGCAGGATACACGGAAGGTGGGCGCCGCTCATCACGCAGTAAGCCGCTCCTTCGCGTTCTAGCAGCGAAAATACCTCTTCTGTGTGCCAGCTTGGATGTCGGAATTCCACAGCTACTTTGATCCAAGAGGGCACCTGTTCTAGAAAGTAAGCTAGGCGGGCCAAATCGCAACCGAACTGGGGAGGAAGGTGGACTAGCAGAATACCCAGTCGTGAGCCCAGGAATTGAAGTCCCTCACTCATCCGTTCCAACCACTTTTCTGGCGAGTAAAGACGCTTGGAGTGCGTTAGACCGCGGGGCGCTTTTACGGTCATCAAAAATCCTTGGGGGAGGCGCTCTCGCCAGTTAGCAAAGGTAGTGTTTGGTGGCCAGCGGTAGTAGGTGCTATTAACTTCTACGGTTTGATAGTGCTGGATATAGTAATCGAGCCTAGAGCGAAGCGGTAGCTGGTGGGGATAAAGCACACCTTCCCAATGGTCGTAACTCCAGCCTGAAGTCCCGATGTGAACAATCGAATCGGGGTTCATTATCCCTTCCATGATTCGGATTTGGAAATCGCTACTGAACAAACAAAGTCCGCGCAGACGGACTAAGAATATGATATTTGAAAACTGGATGCGATTGAATTACTTGGCTCGATCGCTCCTACCTCGCTCTGCCGCTTTTTCTACTGCTTCCTGTCCCGGCGTAACTGCTTCGCCCCCGTTATCTTTTACCGATTCTATAAATTTTTTGGTACTGGGGGCAATGGGTTGGTCGAGATTCAGCTTTTCTCGGATATTGTCAAGTACACCCGTGGCATCCTTCTCTGTATCGCTTGTTGGCTGGCGATCGGGACGGGCAACTTCGTAAGATTTAGCTTCAGGGGTTAAAGATGTAGCGATCGCTTGCATTTTGTTGCCTGACAATTCCAATTCGGAGCTAAAAATCAGCGCTATTCCTAAAGCAAAGATTATTCCTAATCGCAGGCAAGTTTTGACTAAGCGCGATGTAAAATTTTTCATTGAAAAACTCTGTTTTTTCTGTAACGACTGTTATACAGAATAATTGCTGTGGTTTGGTGGCAAATCTATCTAAAGATAGGAATTTGTGTCAATTTATTGGGTTAACGTTAACCCACACCAACCTCAACAAAAAAGTTTTTGGCGCTGTGGCCTCAACAGCCTACCGATCGCAACTACGAACTCAAGAAAGGTACATTTACTACTTCCCCTGACACCGATCCGACTTGCACTTTCAGTCCTTCGCCGCCGGCTTTTGTGCGGATATAAGCAAGACCAAAAAATCCGGATTCAGTTTCCGTAAAACTGGTGAGTTTGCCGACTTTTTCCTCTCCGATTGTGACTGTTGTTCCGGGTTCAACCGCACCGCTCAACTGCACGCCCCAAAGTTCCTGTTTGACTCCTTTGTAGGTGTTCAACCGGGCAATTGTTTCTTGACCGATGTAGCAGCCTTTGTCATAGGTAATCGTGTGTAAAAGGCGGGCTTCTAAGGGGTTGTAATCGTCTGTGAGTTCAAAATCGGGTGCGGGCCGTCCTTGTTCGATTCGCAGTTGTTCCCAAACTCGATCGCCCATCGGTACAGCCCCAGCTTTAACTAATTCCTGCCATAACTGGGCTGCATCACTTGCTGACGCAATTAACGTGTATCCGGGAGTTGCTAAACCGCTACCAACCGCAACTCGGACTTCCATACCTGCAAAATTTATCAATTTGTGAGTAGCGTAAGGTTGATTTTCTAGTTCGGTAACTCCGATTTTTTCTAGTAGTTGAGTGCTTTCCGGGCCGAGGAAACTGAAAGCAACAGTTGTATGGGTTAAATCTGTTAACTCGACGCGATCCATTGGGAAAATATAGCGATCGAGCAATTCCAGCAGTTGGTGGCGGCGGTTGGCTGATACTAGCAGCAGTACGGCATCTTCTGTAGCGTAAGCGGTGGCGAGGTCGATCGTCCGGGCGGTGGATGTGACGAAAACGGTATCGCAACCTTGACCGGGTTTGAGTATATTGAAGTTATTGGTACTTTGATTGTGCAAGAAGCGCAGTCGATCGCTATCTGAGATTTGAATGCGTCCCCAGTGAGTGCGATCGTACAAAGCCACACTTTTTTTAGTTGCTGCGATCGCTTCTGCGTCGTTACCAAAACTCACTGGCACAATTTCTTTGGTTGTTAACTCTGCAAAAGTAGCACCAGCCGCTGCTTGAATGTCGTGCAATTCTTGAATCAGCATAAAATTTTGTTGAGTGTTGACTGTTGACTATTGACTGATGACTGATGACTGTTGACTGTTAACTACTGCTTTCCTGTCAACTGACAACTGACAACTGACTATTTGCCCAAATTAGCGAATATTTCTTGTATTAATTGACTGGCTTTGGCATCAAGACGATTCCAATCTACATCGCCAGTGTCATCGTCAATCAAGCTAGTGTCAATTACGACTTCCTGGCTTTGCAGTTGAGTGTGGGCGGGCTGGTAGTTGACAAAGCAGACTCGATAGCAAAGTTCCCAAATATCGACGCATCTTTGCTCGCCTTGAAGCTCTAAAATTAGTTGATAGCCCGGAATTGGAATCTGCACTTCTTGATAAGTGCCCGTCCAAACTGACTCCTCTAATTGTTTGCGGATGTTGTCGAGCACTCGGATCATGGCTGGCTGCATGAGCAGTTCAGCTTGCTGCCACGCGATCGGGCTAGTTATTTTAGGCTTCATATACACAGTTCTAAAAAAGAAAATCAATAAATTAATTTTCTAGCATTGGGTGCCAACTTTTGAGACATCCACCACAGAATGTTAAATTTAGTCGTCACCCAATTGAACAGTCAACCTTAAATAGCAACAGCCGTTCTCGGCTTGACTGCTAAAAACGGCTGCAACTGTTGATATTGAGTTATCGGATGGGTAATGTAGGATTTGAACCTACGGCATCCTGCGTGTAAAGCAGGCGCTCTACCACTGAGCTAATCACCCAATTGCACTCACAAGGATTTATCATATCACAGTAACTCAGAAAGATCAAGTAAAAAAAATCCTAAACTTTAAATGCCCTCTGGCCGCACCCACGATCAAATAACCATGTGGAGTTTGCCCTTGGTGGCAGCCCTCACCTTTGGCCAGACTCAGAGCAGCAACCTGACTTTGCTCGTTTCCGGCAGCTTCTTATTCGGCGGGCTGATGTTTGGCCCCGACTTGGATATCTACTCCTGCCAGTATCAGCGCTGGGGATGGTTCAAAGCGATTTGGCTCCCGTACCAAAAAAGCCTGCGCCACCGTTCTTTTTTGTCCCACGGCCCTCTGATCGGCACTGCTTTGCGAATATTGTACCTCGCTATCTGGATCGCGGTTCTCGGAATTGTGGGATTAGCAATTGCCGAAAAAGTCGGGAACTTAGGCGGGAATTGGCAGGATGTGGTTTTGAGTTACGGGCGATCGATCTGGGAACACCACATCGAAATTTTAGCCGTTTACATCGGTCTAGAATTGGGCGCGATGAGCCACTATCTGAGCGATTGGGGCGGCTCGGCTTACAAAAGATTGAAAAAAAAAGGATTCAGCGGGTTGCGCCCTCCTGGCACAATTAAGAGGCGCAAACGCCAACCAACCCGTCGCGCTTCCAGCAAATCTAAAAGGTAAATTCCGATGTCTAATTCCCACAGTCGATCGCTCACAGCACTCGAAGAACTTATAGAAGTTGTGGCTAAATTGCGATCGCCAGACGGCGGATGTCCTTGGGATTTAGCCCAAACTCCCCAAACTCTAATTCCTCACATAATCGAAGAAGCTTATGAAACCGCCGACGCAATTCGCAAAGGAGATAAAGATGCGATCGTCGAAGAATTGGGCGACTTACTGTTACAGGTAATTCTGCAAGCTCAAATTGCCAGCGAATCCAATCAATTTACCTTCGCCGAAATCGCTGCGGGAATTACAGAAAAACTAATTCGGCGACATCCCCACGTCTTCGGCGATGTCGAACTCAACAGCGTGGATGAAGTCAACGAAAACTGGGAAAAAATCAAAGCAGCAGAAAAAGGCACAACTTCGGAAAAGCCACCAACTTTAGCCTCAAAAATGAGCCGTTATGCCAGCACTTTACCGCCGATAACCGCCGGGATGAAAATCTCTCAAAAAGCTGCGGAAGTGAGTTTTGATTGGGACAGTGTAGACGGCGTTTGGGATAAATTTCACGAAGAAATAGCAGAATTTGAACACGCTCTCAAACACGAGGATAAGGCAGCGCAGCAGTCAGAATTGGGAGATATTATGTTTGTGTTGATTCAATTAGCTCGCTGGTACGATTTAGATCCGTCGGCTGCTTTGCAGGGAACGAACGATCGCTTTGTGCAGCGGTTTGCGAAGGTAGAGGCTGCGTGCGATCGACCTTTGTCAGATTATGCCCCAGAAGAGTTAGAATCTCTGTGGCAGCAAGCTAAAGCTCTAATTGCTAAACAAAAGGGCGCTGAGTAATCAATCACCGCAGATAAACACAGATAAAATCCCATCCGCGTTCATCTGAATTCATCCATTGACATCTGCGGTTAAAAACTCCCAATCTAACTAAATATCAGCAACCAACTACTCGTAAAGCTTCGCGTCATTATACGGCGGATGTTCGCAGGCGATATAAAGCGCATTTGTCGGTTCCAGGGCTTCCCCAGTCACCGGATCGATCGGCTTGAGGACAAAGCATAACAGAGAGAGCGATCGCCAATCCAAACTTTCTAACTTCCCGCGTTCGTAGCGACTAACAGTAGCATTACTAATACCGACATCTTTTGGTACAGGATCTCCGGCTGTCCGAAACAGAGCGGCCTCGTATTCTTTTGTGACCATTTCTGTTTCAATAATTGACCAGCCCCGAATCTCTCTAGCTGCTTTCAGAAGTTTGCCCAATCTGCCGCGTCCCGTATCCGTAAATCGCACAGGGCGCAGTTTTTCCTGATCGACGACAGCCTTAAAGTCAAGAAATCCCGGCATTTTACAGATCCAATTTAACTCTTAAGCTAGCTGTACTTTTGCCTTGCTCAAGGCAGCACACAGGGTTTGAGCATTACACATTTAGAAACATTACTGCAACTTCTCTGCATTCGTGTAGAATGATATGATATAGTGAGATCCAAAGACGAACACAAACTAACTCACCCAAGTTCAGGAGTGACTCAGCTATGACAGCACTGTTTCGCCGCATCCAACCCTCGAAAAAGCTCCGCATCACCGTCAGGTCGATCGCCCAACTGCTCAAAATCAGCCAAAATCAAATTAAGCGAGTCGAATCTTGGGCTTTCGTGGTTTTCGTGCATCGGCGGGACAGAGGCGGACAATTTCTCAGCTACCGGAAGCTGGAAGAATGGCAAAATGCGATCGCCCATCATATCCAAACCTGCCTCACCCTTGGAGAACTCTCGCAGCTCAAAACATCCATTCACTACGACAGCCGGAAATTCAAAAAACAATCTCTCCCAAAAACACTTGACTTTTTAATTCAAATGTGCATTAAAAGACAATACGAACTCAACATCTGGGAAAGCTTAAACAGCATTGCTTCCTAGCAGAAATTAGGCAGATTTCCTTTCCCAAAACAGAAGCGAAACATTTGCGAGCAATTGCGAGATAAAATCACCCCAAAAATCACCCGCGAATGCTCCGCCACATTCATCAAAGCAATCACCAAAGCAATTAAGACATTGCCTGGGCGATATAATCAAAATAAGGAGCTGCTTCCTTAGCATCCTCCTGATTCAGCAAAGCCAAAGAAGCTTCCTTCAAACAGCGGATAGCTTCGACCATGCCAGGAACAGGAACGCCCAGAGAATTATACATTTCCCGAACGCCAATCAAACCGATGCTTTCGATCGGCTCCTTGTCACCCGCCAAGATACCGTAAGTAATCAGGCGCAAGTACCAGCCGTAGTCGCGCAGACACAAAGCCCGTTCGCGCTGGCCGTAGGCATTGCCTCCAGGAGAGATAAAGTCAGGGCGTTTTTTCCAGAGTTTTTTGCTAGCTTCTTCAACAATTTTTTTCTCACTGTCAGACAGCGCCGTAGCAATACGCACCCGCTGTTCTCCGGTTTTAAAAAAATCTTTGATGCTTTGAAGTTCGCCCGTACTGGGATAGCGAAGTTCGTCGTCGGCTTGGAGAATTAATTGGCTAACTACGCTCATTGTTATTCAAATTTGAGGATAACATTAATAAACATTCCCATCTGTTGGCGACGGGATTCTTGGTTCGCAGACTCGCCTTGCTCCTAACATTTATCAATCCTAGAAGTAGAGGGTAAATCTCCCCAAGCGTTATGCTTGATATTCAAGCCAGTTTCCTTGTGTTCCAAGGTACTGCGGGAAAAACTCAAAAACTGCGAGTGAGAGTTTGGATGTCGGCAGACACTTTGACTGTTTAACGAGTTTTTGCTACATCGCCCCAACAGCCGATCGCACCGACGGGATCGAGGCAACTCGCGACAAGCTTGACTCCCCGGTTGAAGCTTGGCTTTAGCAGCAAGACGTTCAGCAGCAGGAAGACCGCCTGCAATTGAGCTTGAGTGCGATGGCTTACGCCCCGCTTCGCTACGAATTATCTCAGGAAAGAGAGAGCGATATTGCATTACCATATTAAATCCTACCACGACTACTTGTGACCAAATCTAAATTCCCAACCCCAAACTCGACGAAATTGGCAAACCCGTGCCAGCAAGGTCAACTGATTGAGATAGAGATTACTGACTTGACAGACACCGGCGACGGAGTTGGTCGTTTTGGTGAGTTAGTAGTGTTTGTTCCCGATACCGTGACGGGCGATCGAGTCCTTGTTCGCCTCGTGCAAGTCAAATCCACCTATGCTACAGGCAAGCTGGACACACTTCTGGAAGCCTCAGAACACCGCATTCGAGCTAACTGCATTGTCGCCGACAAGTGTGGCGGCTGTCAGTGGCAGCACGTAGATTATCAATATCAGCTTGCAGCCAAGCAAAATCAAATCATTCAAGCCTTAGAACGGATTGGCGGATTTAGCAATCCGCAAGTTGATGAAATTTTAACGGGAAAAATCGAGGGATTTCCCCAATTTTTGGGATACCGTAACAAAGCGACTTATCCCGTGGCCATATCTGCGACAGGTCAAGTCCAAGCAGGTTACTATCAAAAAAGCACGCACAAATTAGTCAATCTCAATCAGTGTCCGGTGCAAGACCCGCGCCTCAATCCTTTGTTAAAAGAAGTCAAAGAAGACATCCACTGGCGGGATTGGCAAGTCTACGACGAAAAGAAACATACAGGAGAATTGCGTCACTTGTCCTTGCGAATTGGACGGCGCACCGGCGAGATGCTGCTAACTTTAATAGTTCGCACTGGAGAGTTGCCGGGACTCGAAGAGCAAGCATCAGAGTGGCTGAAACAATATCCTCAACTGGCAGGTGTTTGTTTGAATATAAATCCTGCTCAAACTAATGTGATTTTTGGTGCAGAAACTCGCTGCATTGCGGGTCGTTCTTATCTGCGAGAAAGCTTTGCTGGTTTAAAATTTCAGCTAAGGGCTGATACTTTTTTCCAGGTTAATACAGAGGCGGCTGAAGCGTTGTTAGAGGTGATGGTAGGCGAATTGAATTTGCAGGGAAACGAGGTTTTGGTTGACGCTTACTGTGGGATTGGTACTTTTACTTTACCCCTGGCAAAACAAGTAAAAATAGCCATTGGTTTAGAAGTGCAATCGGCGGCGATCGAACAAGCAAGATTAAATGGTGAGTTAAATGACGTGAGAAATGTAGATTTTCAGGTGGGAACTGTAGAGAGTTTGCTGCCTTCCTTGGGATTGACACCGGATATTGTGCTGCTAGACCCGCCGAGGAAAGGGTGCGATCGCGCGGTTTTGGAAGCTATCAAGGAAATCAAACCAAATCGTATTGTTTATGTTAGCTGCAAGCCTGCTACTTTGGCTCGCGACCTGAAGATTTTGTGCGAAAAGGGAGATTATAAGTTAGCGCGAGTGCAGCCGGCGGATTTCTTTCCTCAGACTTCTCATGTTGAGTGTGTGGCTTTTTTGATCAGGTGAATGAAAGGGCGATCGGTTTTTGGGAATGAAAGGGCGATCGCCCTAAGCTACCTTGGGGCAAATTTCGACTTTCACAGTCATGCCTACTTGGTTGAGCATTATAATCAGAGTATCAACGGAGAACTGTCCAATTTTACCTTGAGTCAAAGCTTTGATTTCGTCGCTTGACTGTTTGAGATGTTGAGCCGTTTGGTCGATTGTCCAACCGCGATGTTTAATCTGATTTTGCAGGGCTAGCATCAGTTGCGATCGGATTAGTAAGTTATCAGCTTCTTGGGCTGAAAATCCGAGGTCTAGAAAGATATTATCAGCGGCTTGGGTAATGGTATTTTCGCTCATTGTTCAGACTCTCTTAAATTCAAACGATTTTGTAAAAGTTGTTGGTAGCGTTTCTGTCCAACTTCGAGATTTTTCTGGGCTGTCTTCTGGGTTTTTTTCTGGAACGCATGGAGAACGTAAATAGCTTCTTCAAATCTAGCAATATAGAATACCCGATAGGCTTCTTCTGTCCGAATCCGAATTTCTTCAACGCCTTTGCCTACTATCGACATGGGTTTAAAGTCTGATGGTGGTATGCCTTGCTGGATCGTCCAAAGTGCAAAACCAGCCTCTTTTCGGGCTTCTTCAGGAAGAGATTGGATTTCTTCGCGGGCAGCACCAACCCACCGAATCGGTTTGATGGTCATCGGGTTTGTTGAGAATCGAACACTGTAATAATTGTAACGGCGATCGGCTACAATCATCAATAACAAAACTTATGGACTCCGCCAAAGAAACCGGGTTTTTTACCTTATTTGCGGGTAACAACGAAGTATCTCGGAAAAAAACCTGGTTTCTGAACCCCCAGGCGTAAGTCCTAATCATACACTTAGGCTATAATCAAACCAGATTGTACAATTTGCTTCCTTTTCAACTTAACTATTTAGCGATTTTAGTTGGGATACCATTATGCTATCAATTGAGCGACTGATGAAAGAAGCTTTATCTTTGCCAAATGCGTTGAGAGCGCAGTTAGCAGAGATGCTAGTTGAGAGTCTTGAATTTGATATAGACGGAACAGTTCAAAAGTTGTGGACTGTGGAAGCTAAGCAGCGTCGCGACGAAATCCGAAGCGGTATGGTTGAGCCAATTCCAGGAGAAGAAGCGTTAGCTCAGATTAGGCGATCGCCCTTCAGTTAGATTAGTTGGTGTCCGGGCGATCGCTTTGTTTAATTCTTTTGATTTTTGCTGACTGTTATAATACTATTTATGCTAATCTCCTGTAGAGATAGATCCAAAAAGCAATGACATCAGCTTTAATTTATCCTCATATCGAGAAAGTAGCGGGTCAACCCGCACGGTTGCAGCGGATACCCCGCGTGCGGGTTGCTCAGATTGTGATGGATTATCTAGCTTACGGTTGGTCAGTGGAAGAAATGTGTCGCCAGCATCCTTATTTGATGCAGTCGGAGGCTCATGCAGCAATGGCTTATTACTTCGACTTTCAAGCTGAAATTGAGCAGGAGATTCGGACGGAATGGGAGCAGGTACAACAGGAAAAATCTCTGCTTTCGCCTTCACCATTTTTCGTGAGAATGCGTGCTAAGGGGTTGTTATAAGTGGCATAGGAACTCATGGCTTTAGCATCAGAATCCGATGAATGGATGAATGCTGTTGAGTACATTTCTTTTTAGGGCGATCGCTTTTGGGAATGAAAGGGCGATCGCATCTGCTACCTCTACTTCATCACGCTAGTTGTAAAGCAAGAAATAGAATAATGTGGTAAATAACATGAATAATATATAGTGAGTTCTGAATTTGCGACATCTGCTAATTTTGGCTTGCTCCCAGCGTAAACGTTCGGATGCTGATTCGCTGCCTGCTATTGAGCGCTATGATGGCCCAACATTCCGTTTGCTGCGTCGTTTTCTGCGGAAACAACCATCAGCACCATTAGAGATATATATTTTGTCAGCTAAGTTTGGCTTGATAGCGGGTGACTATCTGATTCCAAATTATGACCAACGAATGACAAAAATGCGCTCGCGCCAACTGCAACCAGAGGTCATTGCTAAATTTGAAGATATCCTCAGCGCAAAGTCATACCACAAACTTTGCATTTGTCTGGGTCGAGATTATTTCCTTGCACTGGATAAATACGATATGCTAATCAAATCAGGATTAGCTGTGCGAATTGCTACAGGCTCCTTGGGTAAAAAGCTGGCAACCTTGCATGATTGGCTGTACGGGAAGCCCCCGGAACTAGCTAGTGGAGAGGCTGTTGTCCCCCAAGGGAAAGCGAGTCTTAAAGGGATTGAGGTTGTTTTGACACCAGGAGAAGTGCTTGATTTAGCGCGTCAAGCGTTGGTGGAAGGCAAGGGCAACCCTGGTTGTTACCAGTCGTGGTATGTGTTAGTTGGCGATCGACGAGTATCGCCAAAGTGGTTGGTAAGTCTGTTGACAGGATTGCCTGTCAGCGATTTCCATTCAATTGCGGCTAGGCGAATGCTAATCCAGTTAGGAATTGAAGTGAGGAGTGAATGAATCAGCAAGACGGTCAGGATTACATAACAGAGCAAGGAGTGATAGCCGATTTACAGACTCAGCCTCACTTGATGATTAAGCTACAGGAAAATGCGCTTCTTGTGGCCGAGAGTCTGCGGGATAACTATTTTGCAAATACGGCAAAATTTGTCACACACTTGCGACGAGCAATGCACTTGGCAGATTTGGGAAAAAGAGAACAAATTCTTAATGCTAAAGCCATCAACGATCTAGATTGGGAGAAAGTTCAGGGTGAGGTTGTCACTTTTATTGATGGGGGTCTTGGTCAAGTTCAAATGTCAAGTCCAGTTCCTATTCTTCTACGAGTAGGTTCTTATCGTGTACGAACTGGGGAGCGTAATTTAGCTGAACGCGAACAGTTTGGTTATTATCCCGTTATTCTTGGCGATTTAGAAGGGGGTAGTAAAGAACGCAAAGATTTCCCTGATATTGTACGAATTACTGCCGAACTTTTAGGTGGTCTATCAGCTTTAAAACGGACACCAGATTTACGAGTCTTAATGTTTCATGGCCCTCTAGTTTACATGATGAGTGCCTATGCTGGACATACTCCTTTTACGGAAAAAGACATTGACCTTTTTTTGAGTCAGTACGCACAAGAACCTGAAGGAGTTCAACAGATAAAAGAAGAATTTCTCAATGAAGCAGAACTAGAAATATATCCTAAACTTGCTCCAGATCGTTGTGATGAGTGGATAGAAAAAAGGCTTTTTGAACCCCTTTCGTGGATAGCTTTTTTATACCGTCAATTGATAAAAGAAGCTAAAAAACGAAAGCCAAAAACTATCATTACTGGTGTCGTTGAGCGAGGTGAATTGCGGGAGTTTAGTGAGACTATCCTCCTAGACAGGATATTTCAAGGTTTAAGAAAAAACAAAAACACAAACTACTTTAATGAGTTATATGGACGTAAAGATATCAAATCACCGAAAGTCTTATTAGACAGACTAGGCTATACAGATGCTCTCCTACTATCGATGTTGCTTGAACCTGGTCAGTTTTCAGAACCTTGGGAAATCAAAAATAAATATGCTGGACTAACTAAAGGTAAAATTTCCTTACCAGATGAGGCATATACAACAGATGCAGATTGGAGTTGCCTGAAATCATCTAATAATAAAATTGGATTTCCTAAAGTTCAAGGGTGCTATGTAAAAGTTTCTGAAACTACTGAACCCTTTAGAGTAGAAGTTTTTGCTGATTTAGGTAAAGACCAGATGATAGAAGCTGCTCGACGCGCTTATTTGTATGCTCGCGTGCTCCCTGGATATGCTTTTCCCGTAGGATTAGACATTGCTGACAAATATGCTAAGATTCCCAACTGGCTAACTGAGTCTTATACCAAGCTAATCAAGTATCACTTGAGTGTTAGTTTGCAAAAGGGACAGATTACTGACGCTCAAATGCGACGCATCATAGTTCAGTCAATTTACATGACAAAGCGGGATTGGTTATTCCGTCCTAATGTTTAGAAGAGAACAAAATTTATGGCAACATCTCCAAAAAACACATCGCCATCAAACAATCCCGATCCTAATTCTGTTTCACCTACTCGTTATGTCGGCACGTTGGTAGGCGAAAGTACAAGCCGCCAGTTTCGACTAGCTGTAGCGCCTGAAGCTGTCCGGGAACAAGATATCATCGCTGTAGATGCACAATTACGTCAATCAGAAAATAATTTAAATGTAGAACAAATTCGTATTTGGGCTAAGGTTCAAACGATTGAACGGATAAATCCTTTTTTCCCAAGTGAAGCAGGACATGAGTTAGCTGCTACCAGGACAAATCCATTTGATACAGTGCTTTCATTAAGCCAAGAAATGGTGACGGCAGTTTGTCAAGTATTAGGCGCTGAACCTTTAAATGCTAGGGGAGGTGGTAAGCTAAACAAACTTCGTTATCCTCCTAAACCTGCTTCAACTGCTTACCGTCCTGAATCACCAGACATTGCTCGCGTGGTTCTTGGGGAATTACAAGACAATAAAAATCGTGCATTAGACATTGCTACTCTTTCCAACCGTTCTGAAGTAAATGTCACAGTAGATGGTCATGCCATTGTCACCCGTCACCTGGCAATTTTAGCCATGACTGGTGCTGGCAAAAGTTGGACAGCGCGGCGAGTTATCGAGGAGTTGGCTGCAAAAAATTATCCCATAGTAATATTTGATCCTCATGGAGATTACACGGGGTTAGCAGATGTTCAAGGTTTAGAGACAAGAGTGCATCGCTACTACGCACAGTTTCCTATTTTTGAAGAAGACAGCGACACAGTTGCTCAAATTGTGAGTAATCTTGGATATGAACTAACGTCTACCATGCTGACACGTTTTAGCGATGTCTTTCAGGTAGCCAAGTCTTTTTATATAAAAGACAAATCACAAGAGATGATTGAGCGAGTCGATTGGTTGGCTAAACGCATTAACAAACCTGAGTTAAAGCAATATGGTGTGCAACCTAATTTGTGGTTAATTGCTCAGATGGCAGAAGCCGGTGAAGCAGCATTGCGTGACAATGATGGTGAAAATGATAGACAACAATTAGAAGACTGGGGTTGGAATGGATTCACAAGCTATTCAAAAAATGACATACGCACACTAGAAGCAATTAAAAAGCGCACTTATGCAGCAGCAGGGGCTTTACGGCGTATGGAACAAACAAATCAAAAAATAGCTCGTACTGGTGCTGAACCGTTACCAACTGACCGGAAAGAATTAGTTAAATATGGTCAAATAAGTGTGGTGTCTTTAGCTGGCTATACAGAGGAATTTCAAGCAACAATTTACAGTATTATCTCGGACAATATTTTTGATGCAAGGGTAAGAGATGAGCTGAAATTACCCGTGCTTCTACTACTTGAAGAAGCTCATAACTTTTCCCCTGGAAAAGCCAATACACCAGCACAACAACGCTCTATTAATGTTACCAGACAGATTGCTCAAGAAGGTCGTAAATTCGGTGTAGGTTTGATTTTAATTAGTCAGCGCCCTTCCCGACTCGATGAAACCACTCTCGCCATGTGTAACTCATACATCATCATGCGTATGGTTAACCCTGCTGACCAAAGCTTTGTTCGTAAGGTGATCGAAAGTTTAGGTGAGGAAGAAGTAAAGATGCTTCCCGATTTAGAAAATGGTGAAGCAATTATATCTGGACAACTTACTAGCTTTCCTGTCCTGGTAAAAATAAAAGCACCTGCTTCCAAAGGCGAACGAGAAGAAAAAGATGCTTTCGCTGCTTTGGAGGAAGCCAACGAGGAAAACTCTAAAAAATCAAAATCTTCCAAACAGACTAAGGGATAAACTATTTGGAAATCGTCGCCGGCATTAGTTTAAAAGGAATCAAACCGCGTGTATGGGATAGAACCTCAGAGTATTACCTTCCCCAACTACACGCGGTAATGATTTCCTACGCCGATTTTCACAAAATGCCTAAACGCAGGCGTGAGGCAATGGAAAAGGGACTGCACGAATCTCTGGGTATTCCTACTCAGGTTCAAATTTATCTTGATAACGGTGCTTTTTACTTTATAAAACGTGATGGTGAAACGCCAAGAAAAGAGTATGAAGAGTTTGTAGAAAAAGCTAAACCAGACTGGTATCCAATTCCTCAAGACTTTATTCCTACTCCCAAAATGACATTTAAGGAGCAGAAACAATGTTTTAAGCGCACAATGGAAATGAATCTGGCTTATAAAGACCATCCATCATACATTCCTGTTATTCACATTAGCGAATTGCTTGAAGACTATGTAAATGAAATCAAAGCACATAAGGAATTCTTAGCAAAACCCTATATTGCTTTGGGTGGCATTGTACCAAATTTACTACGCGCTCCTAAAGCAATACCTTATCAGAAAATTCTATCTAGCATTCAACATATACGCGAAGAATTTAAAAATACAAAACTTCATGTTTTTGGCATTGGTGGCACAGCAACTATACATTTAGCCGCTTTATTGAAGATTAACTCAGTAGACTCAAGCGGTTGGCGCAGTCGGGCGGCACGGGGGATGATACAATTGCCTGGAACCGGAGAGCGAATTGTGGCTCCTTTAGGTAACTGGAGGGGTCGTCCAGTCAGTCAAGAAGAAGAAAAAAAACTAGAGGAATGTCTCTGTCCAGCTTGTCGTCAGTATCAATTAAATGGACTGAAAATAGGTGGTATGGAAGGTTTTTGTAATCGAGCTACTCATAACTTGTGGATACTACTGGAAGAGGCTCGACTGATTGAAGAACATTTATATAATAGTGGAGATTATAAGGAGTGGTACAAGGGACACTTAGATAACACCATTTATCGTCCACTGATTGCTAAAATAGTTGACAATTTGGAAGGCATAGAAGTTAATGAAAACTAAAGCGAAGCGCACTGAAATTAATAACTTTGATCAAGAAATTGAACTAACTCGCTAGAATTAAGAGTTGATGGCATTTCTCAACGAGCGCGGACAACAAACAAAAACCTTTTCAGCAGTAGAAGTACGAGCTAGGCTGGGGTTAACAAGCAGTGAGCAAATCGAGATGCGATCGCCCCTCTCCCCTCCTCAATCTTAAAGTGCGATTGCCCTGATTTTCCCTGCATTGCGATCGCCTTACAATCATGTCAAATATATTCAATCCTTCCGATCATTTCTTCAGGTGCATAGACTTCATAAATTAAAATCAAACTACGGATAATCTCGCCCACAGAACGAGAATTAGGAGGACAATAGACAATCCCCGGATAATCTGTGGTATCGCTTGCCATAATTAAAAAATCGTCATCGTGAGTTACTATCACGCGCTGCTGTTCGCGAATAAATGCCAGGTGTGACTCATCGCTTTTAGTACGAAACCCCGCATCAACTGTTGTCGTCACATCTATCCCGTAACGACGCAAACCGCGCATAATGTTAGAGTCAATATGTTCGTCTAAATGAAAACGAATTTGCTCACTCACCTCTAATTGCCCTCAATTTTTCTTGTAACCGAGATGGTGGACTGTTGCGCTTTAATTTTTCCACAATAGCTCGACTTTCAGCCGTGCGACGATCGATTTCTTCTCTACGATCATAATAATAGGTCATTGCTGCATGAACCGAGGCCAGTGGCAAATCATACTTGCCCGCGATTTCTTCGATAGAAATCCCCATTTTGAGATACATTTCGGCGATGTGTGCTACAGCAATTCGATGACCGGCAATGCACGGTTTACCACCAAGCACCCCAGGCGTGATTTCGATATGTTCTGTGATGATTGATTCCTTAGACATTTTAGGTAAAGGCTATTAATTGGTAATTTTTAATTTCTTTAATTTTACCACAAATAGTCACAGTTACAGCAAATTGTAGGGTGCGTCAGACATTAATTCTTTCGATTTCAAAAGGTTTGAAGGATCGGACGCACCCTACGGACAGTATTTCCATCGCCCTCACCACCAACTAGATGCAAACTCGATCCAGTCCGAGCTGAATCACGGGGTGTCTAGAAGTATAGAATAGAGGTTGCGGAACCGGCACACAGCCCGATCGCTCACCCCCAGCAATTTGTTACCCTAAAAATAGAATCGAATCTCCCTCAACTCCCTCCCATGAACAACGCTTCTCCCCTGATTCAAACCGTCACACCCGAACGCTGGGCCGGCTTTAGCATGGACTTTATAGGGGCGGGTTACACGGGTGTGTTGGTCAAAAACGGCCGCGCCGTGCGTACCCTGAAATCCGGGCGGCATTTCAGCTTTGCCCTTCCCCTGCTGGAACAGTCTCAAATTGTCCTCGTAGACACCAAACTCCGCAATTTGGAGGTGCAGTCGCACGGAGATTTTTTGTCTAAGGATCGATTTTTAATTGATGCCACCCTGACTGTTATTTATCAAGTTATAGATCCGAAACGAGTAGCTTTGGAATTGTCCGATCCTATAGGTGCTTTAGCAAGTGCAGTTAAGGATTGTATGGGATTAGCGATCGGGCAAATACCCCTACAACAGCTTATCAGTCAAGGACGGCTGTTGCTGCGCCAAAATTTGCTCGATCGCGTCCAAGATTTTTATACTCTAGGCTTTAACTTAGAAGATGTGCGAATTGGCGATGTCAGCTTTCCCGAAACCAACGGAGTTATTCGCCAAGTTGAGGGAATGAGTGCCCGACAAGAAGCAGAAAATGCCGCCGCCCTGCAAATGAGAATTGCCGAAGCAGGCCGTCCGATTGTTCCTCAATCTCCCGTACAGCAGTTAAACTTAATTTCAGGTAATTCTCCTGCGAGTCTTCCAGCTTCAGACACAGCAGCGGGGTTCGATCGCGATTTACAACAACTAACACAACAACTTGCTCAAAACAGCCTCCCTCCTGGGAGAAATCCTCCCCAACTTGCACCAACGGTACTCGCAAGCAGCGATCGCAAAACAACCCCATATTTAATCTACAAACTTTCTGGAGAGGCGATCGCCATAACAGCCAATCCCTTTACAATTGGACGCGAACCAACCAACACTTTAGTATTACAAGATCCGCAAAGTTCGCGCTACCACGCTCAAATCCGCCGGGCCACCGACGAAATTGGCAAACAGCGGTATCAGCTTGTCGATAGCGGTAGTTCCAACGGCACTTTTGTAGGGGGGCAGAGGCTGGCGGCTAACGAGCCTTTTTGGCTGCCAAATGGCTGCGAAATTGCGATCGGCGACCAAAAATGGATCTTTCAAAATTCGTGAGTGAGAGATATGAATATTATTTAAAACAGCAGATAAACACATATTAATTCTATCGGCTTTCCTCTGTCAGGTTTCCGTAGGGGCGTTGCCAAGAGTCCCCGCCCTTTCAACACAGCTTGACAACTTTTCCCTCCCCAATTCCCTATACTCCCAGGTAGAAGTCTCTTGCCAACCCTAGGGGGGATATCTCCACAAGCATTTCGAGCGAGAATTTGTCAAGATTAAAAATATAAGTAGAGGACAACCCCATGAACTTTTCTATACAATCTGTTTACAACTGGTACCGCGACACCCTCCGCAACCCCAAATACCGCTGGTGGATTATTCTGGGAACGCTGGCATATTTGGTAAGCCCGATCGACATTGCCCCAGACTTTCTCCCCGTCATCGGACAAATTGACGATGTGGCAATTGCTGTCTTGCTGATTTCCGAAGTTTCGCAAATGGCGATCGACTACTTTAAATCCCGCCAAACAGAGACAGCCTCAGCATCCGAAGCCACCGGTGCCCATTATTCTGAAGCCCAAGGCAGCACCGTTGACGTAGATGCAGTTTCTGTAAAATAATTGCCAAAAATAATCTAGCGCTACAACCCCGACTTTTTCAAGAAATCGGGGTTTTTGTTTTTTAAATGCCAACTGCTCAGATCGTGCTCGAAAGCTGGTAATTTTAACTATGATCCATCTGTGCTAACAACAAATTTTTATAGATGAAGTTTAGCGAAATAGTACAAAAACTTAACTTAGCCACCAGTCGCACCCTCACAGCCTCGGTTGCTACCGATCCAGAAATTACAGGCGCGGCCCCTGTTGATGAAGCTGCATCGGGCACAATCAGTTATATAGAAGGTGCTAAATTTGCCGCTCATACAGCCACTACAAATGCTTCGGCTTTAATTTTACCCTTAGATAAAAGTCTCCAAGCTCAATGTGACGATCGCAACATTGCTTGGATTGCCGCAGCCGATCCGCGATTGCTGTTTGCTGAAACGATCGCCATTTTCTATCAACCGTTTCGCCCAGCATCCGAAATTCATCCCTCAGCCGTCGTTCACCCCTCAGCAGAAATTGGTGAAAATGTCTATATCGGCCCCCACGCCGTTATTCAAGCAAAAGTCAAAATTGGCAGCAACGTTTGCATTCATCCAAATGTCGTAATTTATCCAGATGCGGAAATAGGTGAAGGCACTGTTTTACACGCTAATTGTGTCATTCACGAACGTACTCGCATCGGGGCAAATTGCGTGATTCACAGCGGTGCGGCGATCGGCAGCGAAGGTTTTGGGTTCGTGCCGACAGCCACAGGATGGGTGAAAATGGAGCAGTCTGGCTGCACTGTATTAGAAGAGGGCGTTGAGGTTGGCTGCAACAGCACGATCGACAGGCCCGCTGTCGGAGAAACCCGCATCGGCCAGAATACAAAAATCGACAATTTAGTACAGGTAGGTCACGGCTGTCAAGTAGGGAAAAATTGCGCGTTTGCCGCTCACGTTGGCATGGCTGGCGGGGTAAAAATTGGCAACAATGTAATTTTGGCAGGTCAAGTGGGAATTGCCAATCAAGCTAAAATCGGAGATGGGGCGATCGCCACTGCTAAAGCCGGAATTCACAGCGACGTGCCCGCAGGTGCGATCGTGACGGGCGTTCCAGCAATTCCCCACAAACTATTTCTCAAAGCCGCAGCCGTCTACAACCGCTTGCCCGAAATGTACCAGTCTCTGAGGCAAATTCAGCGCAAGCTTGATCGGTAGTCATTAGTTATATACTTAAACATCTTGATTTATTCTTGTATAAGGTCAAGTTGTATAGGGGCGGATTCACGAGTATTCTTAATTTTAAAGCCCACAGCTCGATCGAGCCGCCCCCCATATAAGGACGCATCAACCGCACATGATATCACCTGTTAAAAGAAGAAGATTTAACAATCGCCCGCAACGAATTTTCGACGGTTTGAGGGTCTTATTCACGCGCGCGTGACAGGACACACTTAATTCAGTATACCGAAATTATTGACTATCCATTTCAGAGCTAGTCGCAAAGAGAGCGATCGTTCTGTAAATTCGGGTTATTATTCAGATAATCCCGTGCTTTCTGACAACCGATACCTAAAAGATCATCGAGATTCATACTCCAAAGCAAGGGTTTACCGTAATAGTAATTCTCTTTGTCCCGAATCCAGGCAAAAATCTGCTGCCCATCAGAGTTGAAGCTGATGTTATCACCAGCAAAACTATCCTGTTTAAAGCTTTTTAGCATTATCCCATCACGGCTCCAAATTTTAACTGCACCACTATCATCAGCCGAGGCAAGCATCTCACCGTTTGGGCTGAAACTAAGACTTTTAACAGACGCACTGTGTCCTGATAGGCGATGCTCAAGCTTGCCACTTTGATAATCCCAGAGGATAACAGTGCTGTCATCGCTAGCTGAGGCGATCTTTGAACTATTCGGATTGAAAATTACATCCCGAACACGACTTTTATGTTTTTCAAGAGTTTTAATCAATCCACCTTTTAAGTTCCAAAGTTTTACGGTTTTGTCATCACTGGCAGATGCAAGTATCTTACCGTTTGGACTAAAACGGACGCGATTCACTTTATCTGTATGCTTGTCTAAAATATGCAGTGCATTACCATCAAAATCCCACAGTCTCACTGTTTTATCATCGCTGGCAGAGGCAACTAGCTGACTGGTAGGACTAAAACTGACACTATTGATGCGATCGCCGTGTCCTTTTAATGTGGCAACTATCTTTTTGTAATCGCTGTTCCAGAGTTGCACCACATCTTCTACACCGGAAACAGCAAATGTCTTGCCATCCGCTCCAAAGTGCACACTTTCAACCCGGTTCCCGTGTCCCTTAAGAGTTAGAACGAGTGTACCGTCGCTCTGCCAAAGCTTTACGGTATTATCTTTGTCCGCAGTGGCAAGCATCTTACTATCCGGGCTAAAACTGACTAAAGTAATTTTACTGTGATGTCCCGTCAGGGATTGAATAAGCTTACCATTACTACTCCAAAGGTTTACTACATTATTCCTTTCAACAGAGGCAATTCGTCTTCCATCTTGACTAACACTAATTTTAGGAACGTCACCGCCGTCATTTTTAATAGTTTTAATTACCCCACCTTCTCTGTTGTAAAGTTTGACGTTATCCTCAGATCTCAATATAATAATTGTGCTGTCAGGACTGAAACTAATTTTAGGGGAATCATCGCTATTCTCTGCGAGAGGCGCGATTTTTTTACCGTCACTACCCCAAAGTTTGACACTACTAGAATCAACTGATACAAGCAATTGATTGTCAAGGCTAAAACTGACATTAACGTTATAGAAGTCTTCCGGTAAAGTGGTAATCAAAGCCCCATTCCGCCTCCAAAGTTTCACATTGCGATCGAAACTCGTGGTAGCAATAATTTGACTGTTGGGGCTGAAAATCGCGCTATAAACTAGCCCATTATGTCCCTTGAGGGTTTGAATCACTTTTCCATTGCGACCCCAAAGTTGCACGTCATTGTAATTGCTAGGGACAAATAACATCTGACTGTCGGGGCTGAATCTTACTTGACTGTTATCGGAAGGATTCCTTCGATTTAATCTGCCACTCGACTTTTCAATTGTTTGAATCAGTAAACCGTCGCGATTCCACAGCTTCACTGTGTTATCCCAACTGACAGTAGCAATAAGCTGACTGTCTGGACTAAAAATAACTTCTGAAATCTTCTTTGTATGGCCTTGCAAAGTGCCTATGAACTTGCCATCTTGGTTCCACAGCTTTACTATATTGTCTTGGCTGGCAGTAGCAATCAGCCGACTGTCTGGACTAAAAATTACCTTCGTAATGCGTGCTTTTTGACCTTGCAGACTTCTAATTAGCTTGCCATCCGATCTCCACAACTTGACTGTATTATTTCGCTCTACAGTAACCATGAGCTTACCATCAGGACTGACATCGGGAAATGAGGAATTCAGCTCTAAGGTATTCAGTAATGTTTCTGTACTGTTCCAGACTTTTGCCGTCGCCTGAGTACCCATTAAAGCAATTACCTTACCGTCAAAACTGAAACTTGCGTTTTCCATGCGATCGGCAAGTTCTATGGATTTTTTTACAGTTCCCTCGCTGTTCCAAAAATTCAACTGGTTATCATCAATAGACACAGGGAAATTGTCAGGGCTAACCCCTACAATATTGCTTTTATTCATTCGCTTTTCATGGCTCTCAACAGTCTCAGAATCAAGACTCACCAGTTTCACTACATTGTCATTACTAGCTACGGCAATAGTTTTAGCGTTAGGACTGAAGCTGCCAATTGTCGAAGTGGGAAGGCTTAAATCTGTCAACTCTTCAATTTTACTACCTTCTATTTTCAAAAGAGTCGCTATATTCCATTTGTTAACAGCAGCCAGCCACTTACCATCAGAACTGAAATAAGCCAAAACAGGACTCCAAAAATCTGCTCTATTAAATGTTGTCAGTAAAATACGCTCATCAATTTTCCAAATTTTCAGGGTATTGTCCCTACTAGCTACACTCAGAGTTTTGCTATCTGGACTGAATCCCAAGTCAAGAACGCCAGGACTATTTATAGATTGAAGTGGCTTGCCCTCTAAACTCCACAGTTTGATAGTACCATCCTCACTAGCTGAAGCAATCCTTTGACCGTCCGGGCTAAAACGCACGATGTTAACAGTAGAATTATGCCCTGGCAGCGTTTTAATTGGAGTGCCATCAATTTTCCAAAGTCTTACACTATTGTCCCGGCTAGCAGAAACAATTGTCTTACCGTCAGGACTAAATCGAATATTTGTCACCCAGTCGCGATGTCCTTCTAAAGTTGTAATTAATGTGCCATTAAGACGCCACAAGTAGATTTTATTATCCTTGTTTCCAGCAGCTATGATTTGACTATCTGGGCTAAAGGCAACGCTAGTGAATTCATTCCTATATTTTCCTTGTAAAGCAGGTTTTTTCTCGCTACCGTCGCGGTTCCAAAGTTTCACCGTTTTATCTTTACTACTAGAAGCAATAAATTTGCCATCAGGGCTAAAACTAATATCTGTGATAGTATCGGTATGACCCTCCAATCGGTTGCGCTCTTTTACGCTATAAACAACCTCCTGCAATCTCGACACCACTTGATTCCTAGTATTCGGTTCTATTCTCCATCCGTGTTTGAGCTTCTTTCCAGCTTTTAAACCTTCTACCAGCGCCTCTAACTCTTTATCTGAAGCCAATAAAGATTCGGAATTAGCACTAATTTGCTTGAGTTCAGCATTAGTTTGACCGATTTTCGCCTCAACTCCAAATACACCTGCGAGAACTGCGAGAACTGCCATGATAGCCCCGCCAGCCATTGCCAGTTTTAATTGGCGTTTCAGCACCCGATTTAACTCAGCTTCACTGCGCTTTCTTTGCGCTCTTTCTTTTTCCAATTCTTCAATCAGTTCATTATTCTTTTGGCGGCGCACGAAATCAGCTAGATAATCGTGAACCAATTGATAGCGATTGTCGGGAAAACTAGGTAACAGCAATACCAACCCAGACTTAACAAAAATTTCTAGAACTAACTCCAAGTGACTGATCTCTGTTAGTAAGTCTTCTAAACCTTTTTTTAAATCATCACGAGTTCTGAGGGGACGAGTGCTATTTTCATCTGTTAGCAGCCACAAAACAAGTTCAGCAAGCTGCTTATTTTCTGAACCGCAGTCTTTAATAACTTCTTCTAAAAATCTCGCTACCAGTGCTGCTTTGGGCCCTTTTTGTCGATATTGAGCTAAAGTCGTAATATTCTCAGATTGTAATTGTGCGCCCACAATTTGCAGTTCGACTGGACGCACCTCGTTAACTTGTCCTGCTAAATCTTTGACAAGTTCATCAATCAAAGCAGGTTCTAACTCAAACTGAGTTCTTTCAGTTAAACTTTGAATAACTAACTTTGCCTCATCGGGCTTAAAGTTACCTAAGTAAAAAATAATATTTTTATCCAAAATATTATCATGAATTACATCAAATCTAGTGAAGCGCGTACACTCTAATAAATAATGCAGGTAATCTTCTCGAAGGGAAAGAATTACTTTGACGTAAGGAATCTCCAAACAAGCGCGTAAAAAATCATAAAACTTTTTTCTTTGTACGCTGTCTTTACAAATAAAGAAAAATTCTTCAAATTGGTCAAAAATCAGAATGGTTAACAGATTATGATCCGCATTTTTCCGTAATTGAGCAAGCAGAGAGTCTGTTAAACTCAAGGTAGGAGAGTTAAGCCCAAAATCAGATTCGCGATCTTCTCTTTCTTCGACACTAAAAAGGGTTAAAGAAAATCCTTTTTGAATACTGACCAGTTCCTTTTTCAAACACTTAGCCAGTTCATCAGCCCAATCTGCATAAACCTGCTGTAAAACTGGCAGAACACTGCGGGCATTTATCGGCTTTTGTTTTAAAGCAGGGATTAGTCCAGCCTGTTCAATTGAACTTTTGCCAACCCCTGATTCCCCGTGGATGATCGTCAGTTTGCAGTCATCTCGCTCGATTCGTTCCAGCAAGCGTTCGACACTGTGCAACCGTCCCGAAGAGGCGATTTCCTGGGCAACTTCGTCTTGCGATTCAGAAGAGGGTAAGGCTGGGTTGGCAATCTGTTGTTTTGGCTGCAACCTCCCTGCACCGATAAAAGCTCGAAAACCAAACTGACTTTCGATCGCCTGTCGCTCTTGTTTAATCCGAAAGGCATTGAGGTATTGTCCTTGTTGGAAATAGTTTTCTCGCAAACTTGTCAAAATCTGGATGTAAAGCTCTGGGTCGTATTGAGGTTTGGTTTGACTTCTTGCAGCTTCTAAAGTGGCGATCGCCTCTGATAGCTGACCGAGTTGCTGTTGTGCTTTCGCTAGGGAAAACAAATACAAACCCTGATGAAAAGAAAGTTCTGAATCCAATAAAACACTTTGTTCCGGTGATGGATTTGATATAGTCTCTGTAGCATCATTTAGTAGAAACAGAGCCTGCCCGGCCGCCTGTTTTGCCTCAATCCACAAGGATTTAGACAATGCCACTTCAGCGAGAAAGCCATGAATTCGAGCTTGTCGGAATTGGTCGTAATGGGTTTGATGGAGAACTAAGGCTTTTTGCGCCACGAGCTCTAGTTCGCGCCAATGCTTCAGCCGATGCAGCACCTCTGCCAAGAAATTGATAAATTTAGCCGCTAAGTCGGAGCGATCGGCTTGTTCAAAAGCCTCTATTGACTGCTGAAAATAGTCTCTGGCGCGCTCAGCAGCTTGCTGATACTCCACGCGATGTCGTGCTGCATAATTACGCCACCAAAGTCCAATATAAAATAGTAAAAGTCCACAACGAGCGCAATCGCCTGTTTGCTGCCACAAAGCCAAACTCTGCTCGTAATGGTGGCGAGATGTAACATCGGAATTATCCGCAACTCGACCCAAGATAAATTCCAAACCAGCTTCCAACTCGGGATCTAACATTATCTCTCGACTTTGCAATTCTTCACGAGCTGACTTGAGTTCAGCACAACGCGGAGAACCATTTTCAATATCTAGTGCAGCATTATCTAAAAATACGTTCTCGCGAGAATTTAAAACCTTAGCAAACACCTCATCAACAGTTTGCCGAATGAATTGAATCAACTCGTCCACGGTCATTTGAAAGTCCACTGTGGTTGCCCAACTGTGGAAATCTGGAATCAACCGAATCAGCTTGCACAGGATCGCGTCTGTCACCCACACCACTACAGGAAAATTAAAGTTGCGAAACTCCTCTCGAATCTGATTAGTCGCCGTCAAAACCGGGTCTAGTTCGCGCACTGACTCCAGACCAACTATCATTAGTGCATTAGGTTGTTCTGTACCCAGTTCTTCTGTAATCCGGGTGTAGAGAGTTTGAACGGACTTTTCTAGCACCAATTCCCGCATCTGAACCGGACATTGTTCCCGCAACTGTTGCACAATTTGTTCCCGCAATGTTCTGTAGTTGCAAACCGCTAAAATTAAGGAAAACTCTTCTTGAAAGCAAGTAATTCCCCGGATCAGGGTTTTCAAAGACTCTTGATTAATCTGTATTAATTCGGGTGACGAATCATTCATAATTGCAACTCCTTTGCATCTGCTAAAATAGGGTTGATATCAAACCAACTTTCATCTGCATCGCGATACTCAAAGACAAACAAACTCCGCAGTAAAGTTTGATATTCTTCCTCACCTCTGACAGTTTTTTGTTGCGCTACCAGCCGTAGCAATTCCCATTCGTGGGGCGTGATTGCTTTACTCAGTTCACTGCGTCGCTGGCTAATGACTCGCTCTACCAAATCGCGCGAAAAAGGCGGGTCGTCTTTTTTCATACAGCTATTAAGCAGCACTAACAAGTTCCGCACATGACCGCCGCTGACTTGACAGAGGTAATCTAACGTTTCTGATGCGTCAAACACTTCTGAGATTAAGCTGATGCGTTGCTCTGAATCTACATTAGGGAAAGCTCTTGCTAGAATCATTTTTCGGAGCAAAGCAATGCCTTCTGAGCATTGACTGCCATCTCGTTCATGCACTCGCACCATCGGCAACAGTTGAGGATCTGAGCCAAAGCGATTAGTCAAATTTTCTTTGTCATTGGAGAAAGCTAGAACTAAGGGGACGGTGTAGACAACGTGGCACTTGAGTTTGTTCAGTTGTTCTCCTCGGTCTACAAAAAGGTACTCAGGTTGAGTTCTTCCTGATGACCTTGGCTTGCTATCAATCCGGTCTAGATTGTCAACAATCACGACCATTCCGGCTTTGCCTTGCTGCTTTAGCTGCTTTTGGGCTGGTTCAATTAGTTCCTGATTAATGGCTTCTAAGATATTATTGACTCGCGGCTCCAAGTGTTGTCTTAACAGAGAGCGAATATCTTTACTATCCTTGGCTTTTGTGGTTATTTCTCCTATTCCTACTGCTAGGGAAAACTTTCCTGGTTCTGCATTTATGCCTATATCGCCCACGACAGGAACTTTAGCTTTGATTCCGGTGATTTCTGAGTTTAAAAGGTTGGCAGCTCCTTGGAGTAAATTCTGGAAACGGGTTGGTTGGAGTTGGATTTGAGCGGCCTCCAAACTCTGGCTCACTTGACGGGCGATCGCCAGTAAGATATCGCTGATATCCACATCTCCCATATCGAAGTCTTGAGAAGACTCAAAATAAACTACGTGGAAACTTTTTTGTTCTAACTCTGCTTTTAGTCGCGATAATTCAGTGGATTTCCCGCAACCGATATGTCCGGTGAATAACTGACAAGTTGGCTCATCTTGGGAGAAGATTATAGTACGACCCAGTTCTTTGATCAGATTGCTCCCTCGCACTGCTGAAAAATCGATGTAATACTGTCGATCTTCAGGTTGGCTGATATCGAGAGTCCGGCTGGGATTGGATGCTTTAAAGAATCTGTGTAAATCTAGTGTCATCAAACAGCTCACTTATATATTATGCTCGATTATATTCTGCATTTAGGTTCTGAGCACTCACTGGCTTGATGCTGGCTCTGTGGGGACACTTACACCCATCCAACTCCCAGTGTCGAAAGTTACCGTCAGGAAATCGGGTGCTTTTGATTTGACTGTGGAAAAGGTATGCTTGCAGAGTATTCGTTGAAAACCCTGCCACACCCATTCACCATTTTGATGGTTACATTTATTGCCATTTGTCCAGTAATGTCAAGTTTTTAACTGATTAGAGGCGTACCGATCGCCACCCCTTAAATGTGGAATAGCATAAACAACCTGCGACTGCTGTCGCCGTCAATACCAGCAATTGTCAAAATAATCTTGTTTTTCTCAACTTGGATTGTTGTGTGGCTTCCTGCAGCGATTGTGCTGGCGATCGCCCTTAAATGGCATCCACCCCAACCCCTGGGAAACAAAAAACTACCTTTACTAGCTTCCCTCTACGTGATTGTCCCCTTCATTTTATGGGCGACAAGTTGGATCGAAAACACATCTTTTGTTAACTGGGGTTGGGATTGGCAACCCGCAGTTTTGATATCATTAATGCGGGGATTAGGATTAGGAATAATCAGCTTAGTAATTTTATTCGGTCTGCAATTAAGCGCAGGCTGGATCGAGCTACAAACCAGGGAAATATCCAGCGAAACAGGCGAAAAAAAATTTAATCCTTGGGCTTTAATTTTTAACCCTGCTAGTCTGCTGACTCTGTTATTAGGAGTGTGGATTAGCGCCACAGAAGAGTTAATCTTTCGCGGCTGCTTGCAAACAATCCTCCAGCAAGATTACTCAGTGCTAATAGCAGCGGCGATCGCCAGTTTCATTTTCGCGCTCGCCCACCTAATTTGGGCCGCCAAAGAAACTCTACCGCAACTGCCCGGATTGTGGCTGATGGGGATGGTTTTAACATTAGCCCGCATCGCCGACAATGGGAGTTTAGGATTGGCGATCGGCATTCACGCAGCTTGGATTTGGGGTATAACTACCGTAGATACAGAAGGTGCAATTAAACCTACTTCTAGCGTACCAGAATGGATTACAGGAATAGCAGCAAAACCCCTAGCAGGTGCAGCCGGCATTTTATTGCTACTAGCAACCGCAACCTTACTCGGACTGACTCAAATCAGCGTTAATCCGCGCTAATCAGCTTAAATCAGCGGTAAAAATTCCGACATTAATTCAAGTGTCGATCGATCGTCACAATCGAAACTGGGCGCAACGCATCAAAACGAGTTGAATTTCCCTCAGCCACAGAACGCGATAACTGCACTTGCACGATTCGGTAACTCCAGTGCGGTTCCCGGCGCACCCGATCGCCCATCCAGCTCAAAACAGTAGCAATATCCTCAAAAGCATCCAAAGCCAACACGATCGAGCCTCCAGGGAGCAGCCGCAGCGCGCAAACGCCCAAAATTTTAGTCAACCCTCCGCCACTACCGCCAATAAAAATCCGGTGCGGAGGACGCAAGCGGTGCAAGATTTCCGGGGCGGTTCCGTTAATCGAAAACACATTTTGCAGCCCAAAACGGCCATAGTTGAACTCGATCGCAGAAGTACCAGAAACCGTTTGTTCGATCGCGTAAACCTCAGATTGCGGGAATAAACGAGCAATTTCGATCGACACAGAACCATTACCAGCACCCACATCCCAGACAACTTGTCCCGGTTGCAAAGCCAATTGTCCCAGCACCAACACCCGCACTTCCCGTTCAACCGTCAAACCAGGCTTGTCGCCACAACCGATAAAAGCTGCATCCGGTATTCCCAACAAAGGCAACTTTTCCAAATCCAAAGGTTCTGCCCTCGGCGGAGGTTCCCGCAGCATCACAACCACGCTCAGCGGTGCAAAAGACTCTCTCAGCAAAGCTTCCAGAGACTTGGAGCTTACCCGTTCCTCGGCCGCCCCCAAATTTTCGCAAACCCAAAACTTATAGCGTGTCGGCAAATCTAGAGCTTTCACCAAACTTGCCAGTACAGCAGGAGTGTGAGCTTCGTCCGCCAGCACCGCAATCTTCTCCACACCGAGCTTCAGCTTCGCCGTCAGCTCCTCAAAATAGCGTCCTTGAGAGGCTACACAATGAGCATCTTGCCAAGGGATTCTCAAGCGATTAAAAGCCAACTGCACAGAACTGACATGGGGGTGAAAAGTTAATTTTTCGGGTGGCAATTGGGCAATTAACAACTTTCCCCAGCCGTAGAACAGGGGGTCTCCCGCCACTAAAATTACGATCGGCTGATCACGAGGTTCCACCGTCCCCGCACAGGGTTCTAATTCGGGTTCAGTCGCCGACCAGCGCCGAATTTCCAGAATTGCTTCGGTCAAATCTTCCAACGCCCAGCGCTCTCCGTCGTGCTGGGGAAAATAGTTCAAATGGATCTCGCTCCCTATTAGCAGAGCAGCCATTTCTACAACCTGCCGCGCCGATTCGCTCAGCCCAGCAGCTCCATCTAAACCTATACCAACAACGTGTACTCTCACTTTTTAAGCAAAAAGTAAAAAACCAGAATTACTGATTTTTCCTGGTTTTTCATAAATTTTTTCCTTGACTTTACTGTCAAACAAAAATAATTAAAGCATTTAATAGGCAATATCCTGACTGTTGTCACAGGGGAGAGGGGGAGAGGGGGCGAGAGAGTGGGAGATGGGGAGAGTGGGAGATGGGAAAAAATCTTCCTTCTTCCCTCTTCCTTCTTCCCTCTTCCTTCTTCCTTCTTCCCTCTTCCCTCTTCCTTCGTTAAAACTCAAAAACAGGCCATTCCGGTTGTCGGAGATAGGTGGTCATGTCGTCAAACTTCCGCAGTTCCACTCGGTGTACGGACTGTTCTTGCGGCGTGTCCAGCCATTGCTCGTTCAACTCTGACAGCAAAGCGCACAAGCGATCGCGGTCAAGGTTCGGCCCGGTGTCCCCAAAATAAGCCAGAGTAATGTGGGCCGTAAAATGATATTGCTGTTCAATTCCCAAAGCCATTAAATCGGGATTTTGATAGATCGATCGGCGAAACTCCAGAATTTGTTTGTAAGAGTTTTCGTCCGTCGGTGCCAAACAAACACCCACAGCCCTAGTCATCACCATCAACCCCAGCACTATCCAGCGAATGGGAGCGCCGCCCGCCAAGGGTTTGCAGGCGGCAAAACCATCGGCCATGCGCGAGCGCAGTTGCTCCTCAAATTCTGGATTTTTATCAGAGGCATCTCGAAAAGCGCTGTTCCAAATTAAATCGGCTACGGTTAGATGGAAGCTATCAGGAGGCAGTGCCACGAGCGCACCCTCCCCTATTTCCTGCAATAGCCGTTGCTGGCTCGACTGCAAATTACTATAAAATGCAGCATTTTCTGCATCTTCCCCCGCAGGCGGCGTAATCACTGAATAACCTGGAAAAGGTACAGGAGATCTCCGGCCTGCTTCATCGGGCTTAAATTTTGGAGATTCCTGAATGTGTTCCACCTGGGACTTGTAGGAGTCCAGCAGCGTCATTCGCGCCACCCGATTTACGTAAGCTTGATAAGTATCATCCAATCTTGATTTCCTCGCGGTGACAAACTCCCACACCAAATTTTATATTATGGTGCGGGCTTCCAACAGCCCTATTCAGGATATGTTGGACTTGCGGAACCTGCAACTTTGATTTTTTGGGCTACTGAGCGTTAAATCATGCAAATTTACCTGTTTTGGGGGGAAGACGACTTTGCGATCGCGCAGGCTGTGACAACTTTGCGCCAAACAGTCCTCGACCCCAACTGGGCTAGTTTTAACTATGACAAGATTATTGCCGATTCCGTCGGAGCTGTGGTCGAAGGGCTCGATCGAGCCTTAACGCCCCCCTTCGGTACCGGCAGCCGTTTTGTCTGGCTGGCAAATACGACTGTAACGCAGCAGTGTTCTCCAGAACTGTTAGCGCAATTTGAACGGACGCTGCCGGTGATTCCCCCTACCACCGTGCTGCTGCTGACATCCGTCAAAAAACCCGACAGCCGGCTCAAATCTACCAAGTTAATTTCCCAGTCCGCCGCCCAAGTGCGGGAATTTTCACCGATTCCGCCTTGGAATGACAAAGAATTAGCCCAGCGGGTGCGCCAAGTCGCGGGCGAAATGAACGTAAAATTGACCGCCACAGCGATCGAACTTTTGGCCGAATCCATTGGCAGCGATACCCGCGGGCTATACAGCGAACTGGAAAAATTGCGACTGTTTGCGGGCAACCGCAGCCAACCTCTGAACCCGGAGGAAGTGGCAGCACTGGTACACTGTCACGCCCAAAATACCTTCCAGCTAGCCGATGCGATTCGCGAGGGCAATACCTCCGCCGCTTTGGATTTACTGGCAGGCTTAACTGGCCGCAGCGAGCCGGGTTTGAGGATTGTCGCTGGCTTGACTGGTAAGTTTCGGATTTGGCTGTGGGTAAAGGCGATGATCCAAGCGGGCGATCGCGATGATAAAATTGCTCAAGCTCTCGATCTCGGCAATCCGAAACGAGTATACTATTTTCGGCAAGAAGTCAAGAATGCCAGCTTAGAAAAACTGCAAAAAAGTTTGCCTTTGCTCCTAGAGTTAGAAGCTTCTTTAAAACGGGGCCGAGAAGAAATCTCAACCCTGCAAACCAAAGTTATAGAACTTTCTAGCTTGTTTCGCTGATGCGCGACAGAGCACAGGAGCGACACTTTACTGTAAATTTTTATAACAAATTTCGATAGTGGCTATGTGCTTGATGCCCGATCGTGGGGCAAAAGGTCAATAGATACTAGAAATACTCTTAGAATGCCAAAGTAGAAGTTAATGTGGTAAATAAATATTGTCCGCCGAATGCCGATCGGTTAATATTATTTGCCGGCTCTCCACCCCCCCCAAAAAAAGAGCGCTACCCATGACACAACAGAACCCGCGGGAACTGCTCAAGCAAGGCGATCCAAAAGCGATCGCATCTAGCATCAACCGTACACTCAAACCCAAAGGCATCAACGCCGATGTGACGCGGGACAACGGCTGCCTCCACATAATTCTGGAGGCAGACAAAGTACCGGATCAAATGGTATTGGTCGATTTCATCCGCACCGGCATGACGAAGCTGGGACTTGAATCAATTCACACTGTAAAGGTTTACGGGCGTCGAACAGGTGACGGTGAGCCTACGTGGGAAGATGAAATTGATCTGATGCCCGCAGATTCAATGCCTTACCCCTTGGATAGTGGAATGCCTGACGACTCTGTAGGTTTAGATGATGTCGAGCCCGAAGGCGAAGACTATTATCAAGAAGGAGAATTCGATCGAGATGACGACGAGGAAGACGAAGACGAAGACGAAGATCAAGCCCCGCCTCCGAAAAAACAATTTCCCAAATGGGTAATACCTGTGGGTATCTTAGTACCTCTGGCGGCGATCGCAGGGCTTTTCTTTACTAAAACTTTCCCCTTCGGCGACTCGAACCCAGAACCCATCGCCCCCGTAGCTACTTCCCTCTCCCCGAAACCCGCATCTCCCGCGTCTAAAGCCGCTGCATCCTCGACCGCCGCCTCTCCGGGCACCCCACAGGCAGCCTCCCCTGCACCAAAACCCGCTCCCACTGCTGCAGCACCAGCAAGCCCAGCTCCAGCTTCTCCTGCACCAAAAGCCGCCGCGCCTAAGCCTGACTCTTGGAGAGAAGCCGTTAACACAGCTCAGAAGGCAGCAATTTCGGCCCAGACGGCTCAGTCTCAAAATGAGTGGATCGCAGTAGCAAGCCAGTGGCAGCAAGCGGTTAAGCTCATGAGAGCCGTACCGTCAACCAGCCCTAACTATCAAAAGGCTCAGCAAAAAGCAGCAGAGTATCAGGCTAATCTGATTGTTGCCAACCGCAGGGCGGCAGCAGCACCTTAAGAGTTTTGAGTTGAATACTGGATGTGCTAAAAGTCAAAAGTCAAAAGCCAAAAGTAAAAAAACTTGTTTTTACTGAAAGCTTTCTTACTTTTGACTTTTTTCAATTTTATTAAAAATTTATTTAACTTCACTACATCTGTAAGGCTTTAGCTATCTTCAGCCTTTAATCAATCTCGGTATCGGAATTTTTGGTCGATTAATTATAGTTCACGGCGCTGCGACAAAATTATTTTTAACTCCTCTGAGGTTAAATCAATTCTTTCTTGGTAGTTTACGTGCATAAAATATTTCTCACGCTCTCAGCATCATTGTAGTATTATTTTGGGAAACGGATATTAACATTACTTTATTTACCTTGATTTTTTTCTACCGACTTACTTAGATGTATATACAGCAAGCCGGATGCTCGCACTCCTTCCTGTAAAAACAAAATTTACTCAACAAACACCGCAATAACTTGGTTTCTTGGATAAACCGGTTTGCTAAACACAGAGCTTGGTTTAAATCTGTTCTTCCCCTGGATTAAAACGCTGAATTCCTTGATCTTCTGCGCGAAAAATAGCATCTTTGGGAATATTGAGGATGCCTGCAAATGAACTTTCGCTTACTTTCAAAGCTTGTTCCTTATTTTTGTATTCGGCTAGTTCGCACTGTAAATTGTCAATAGTCTGTTGCAAGCGAGTGGCTTGTCTGAGCATTTCTTGTTCGGAAAAGTCCAGCAATTGCATCAGATTAGCAACTTGATATTCAAGTAATTGGGTTTCGTAAATATTGTTATTTGTAACAAAGCTTATAGGAGTTTCTGAATACTCAAAAACACTTTTTTTGTCGGGCATGGACAATGCTGTTTTGACACTAAGTGCCAAATCTTTAAACATTTCAGCAGTGTTGTGGGGAATTTTAACTTTCAGGAACATCACTACCGCAAACACACTTCCTGACGGCAGAAGTCCCCCAAATCCTAAGACAGACTTGACTTGGTAGGGGATAATTAAGGAATTTTGCTCAGGAATAAAGGGGCTGCCTTTTGCCTCTGATACGTGAAAAATATTTAATACTGCGGGCTCTAATTGCAGGAACCTTTTTCGCTCAATTCCGAGGAATGTAGGAATGTCTAAACCGAACTGCCTGATTATTTCGGAAATCGCCGGCATTTGAGCCACTAATTTTGTGCTAACTAATGGAATAGCTGTATTTTCTGCTGCTGTGTGCCGAGAATTCCACTGCGGTTCAGGGCCTGCGGCTGCTAGCAGAGTCAAACATTTCATGTCGGCGGTGGGTGAATTTCCCTTCATCAAGCGGCGGGCGGATTGTTGCAAGGAGTCTTCTAATTCCCCGTAGGGATGAGTTTTGAACAAACGCACTAAGGCACAGGAATTTTCTCCAGTTTGCGAATTGCAAAAATGTCGGTAAATATAGTTAACAATCTTCTGGCTGCTGGCTTCCATACTAGCAGTATTTCTACCTAAGTGGCGCAGGACTAAGCTGCATTTAGCCATGTCTTGCGGGGTAAATAAGGTAATATCGTACATTAAAAAATGCTCTCCAAGAGCTCAAACACTCTTGTTCATTTATCGTTAAGGCCGCTACGGCATCCGGAATCATACTGAGAGTTTTGCAGAAAGTGTTAGTTAAAATATGTAGAAAATGTGTCCGCCCAATGCAGCAGTTGTATGGCAGGATACAGAAATTAAGATTAAAGCAAAAAAAATCTATCCCCTAGGGTAGGCCACAAGGACAGAAAAGCCAAGGTATAGTTTGTAAAATTTTTTCACAAAAATTTTACACGAAAACTCCCACCACGGAATTAAAGAAACGGGGTTTTTCACTGGATATGCCTCGCGTTTTATAGGGCATCTTGGTAGATAAAATTCGGTTTCTGGGTCAGCCATATTCACAGAAATCCTAGAAACTCAAGCTCCAATTTTTGTTGCGGGCGATCGCACGCCGATTTATCAAAAATTGGTACAATTTCTTCAGTCTTGGACGCAGAAACCGGGTTTGCTTACAGAGAAAAAACCCGGTTTCTTGGGTTTGGGTAAGTACATGCTGTTGTCAAAACTTTCAACCACCCCAAACAACTCTACTCAGCAGGTTGGGACTTTGCTTCCAGGGCATCTTTAGCAGACAATCCCTGATCTTGAACCCCAAAATACCACAAACTAGCAGCAGCTTCGGCGCGAGTCACGGATTTCTTCGGCTGAAACAGAGTAGTAAAACCAAAAACGCGGCGAATATTCGCCAAATCTCCATTGTTAAAATCAGCTAAAACTGCCCGCGACGCCTGGGAATCAATCTTAGAAGCATCTTGAAAGCCCCACTTTTCTTTCACTCCGTCAATGTTAGCTGTGGGCAAAACTTGACGAGTGTCTAAAGGTACTTTCCAGAGAATCATTGTTTCGCGAGTTAAAGGTGCATCCGGGCGAAATTTCACATCTTTAGTTTCTCCCGAAAGCGAACTCGGAATTACACCGGCTTCTGCTAAACCTTGAATTGCTGAAAAATCCTGGTCTGTTTTGGGTACGTCAGAAAAGGCTGGTTCGCTAGAGTCTACTGCTAATCTAATTTGTTTGGCTTGACGGCTAGCATAAATCTGATTGTTAGCTGCTACTAACCAGCGGGCGTATTCGCGGCGAGTGACAATTTTGTTGGGTTTGGGCAAAGTGCTGGCTGTTTCTAAATTAGCATTTTCTGTCCCTCGCACTTTTAGCACTTCCAACTGACTTAAATCAGCCACATACTGCCGCAACTGTTGAGGAATTTGGGTGTCTAGTTGGCTAACGTTTGTTGATTTTGGCGACGCGGATGGTGTTGGAGTAGTTCCCTCTGAATTAGATGAATTTGGTGAAGCGGTTGGAGATGCGCTAGACTCGGAATTGTTAGGTTGGGGACTGGTGGCAATTTCTGGGCTGTCTTTGCTGTAGTCGATCGCAAATTCTGTAAAACCTCCTACTTTCCGAGTAGGAGAAAGCGACACAGTTACCCGCAAATTATCTCGCGTTGCTACCAAAGAACCTTGTCCCTCGGCGGTGGGGCGGCTGACTATTTCCCAGTTGCGACGCCCAAACTCTGTAGAGTAAAAGTTCTGAACCGAATTAACAGGATCTGTGCTTTCCCAGCGCAGCCGCACATTTTTTGGCGACGGAGCAGTTTGCCCAGCAACTTCGATTAACTCAGCATTAGGATAGAGTGGAATCTCTGTCGGGAAATCGGGAGGAAGTTTGGCGGTAGAGTTTGTCTCAATAGCTGTCGCTGGTGGTGGGGAAGAGAAAACTACTGGATTTTGTTTTAATTTCGGATCGGCGGCTAATGATTCTTCGAGTGCCTTGCTGTTGGGGCTGTTTGCACAACCTGTGACCGCAGCCAGGAGACACACAGCCAGCCAAGTATTTACAGCAGCGAGTATATTGGTTTTATTGGTTTTAGTGATTTTAGAGCGTCCTTGAGAGTTGCCTCGCCGTTGAGTAAATATAATATTCATCATAAATCCCCCCTTTGCGGATATATTTCTAGGCTAGCGCAGATCGATCGGGCATATATAATTTTTACCCAAATGAAATTTCTGTATTTACTTCTAGTTACTGCTACATTACTTTCATACCCTGTCAAGTTTGCCCGTCCCGCGGCATCTCAACCAGCCCCGCTGCGGACAGCCATTCAGACGCCAGAGTGGCAGCCATTTTGCTCAGCGATGGGCCAGTTTGCGATCGATATGCCGGCAAACCCCAAAATTAATTCCGAAATTTTTTCAAATCAAATTATTGCTCATACATACCGATCGAACTTAAAAAACAAAGAAACTTATTTGCTTCAATACTTTGACCTAGATTTTAGGCTGAGGAACAATAATATCAATAATATCAGAATTACTTTAAATAATGCCGTTGATTTTTTTGTTGTGGCAGCGAATGCTAAAGTCTTGCAAGTGCGGGATATTTCCCTCGGAGGCTATCCGGGAAAAGAATTTGAGTTTCAGCCGCTTTCCCCCACTGAACCTGTAGGTGTAGGTCAAGTTTTTTTGGTGGAAACGCGCGTTTATGGGCTGGTTGCCACGAACTCAGAACCAGAAAATGCTCAAAAATTTCTCGACTCTTTTCGTTTGTTTTGAAGCAGGAACTTTTACAATGAGTAGTTTAGGAGATTTAACATATTTAACTGATAAATGTTGAGGAAATAAGTCAGAAGTTACAGGGAAACAATAAAAATGAGTTGGAAGTGGCAATCAACTTTATTAATAAAACTTACGCTTGGCAACTCGGTGTTTAGGAGAATAGTGGCTTTGGCAACAAAAAAGGTCGCCATCAACCGGCTTTTTGAGTAATAATTTGGTTAAAACTCTATTAAGCTAAATTTGACTTGATACCTTATTGTATTTTTTGTACTCTATCTAACGACATAGATTAATTTTACACCCGTGGAGCGATGTAGATACTTGCTCAAATTTATATATTTGATATAAGGATTTTTAAATCGCCGAAAGCAAAAATCAGAAAGCATAAACAAAGATGCTGTCTTGCTCCATCTGGCTCCCATCTGGCTCAACCAAGTCAGCCTCATCGAAAGCTTACCCGGAGGGTATTAATATATTATGAACAAACTAACACCAATTATCCTGAGCGGTCTCCTATTATTTGGAGCTGCTGCTTGCAGCGAAGGAGCTAAAACTAGCGCTGATTCTCCTAATTCTGCCACAGGAAATACCACTAGCCCGCCCCCAGCCGAGACAGTTCAAAAAACTCAGGGTGACGCCACTAGCCAGATTCGCCAAAACCAAGCAAATTCTGATATCAGGGCCAGAGAACAGCGCAACAATGTGACGGGTGGCGATGCCATAAGAGCCGATGGCGACCTCCAAAGTGAAGTGCGCTCTAAGTTAGAAGTAAACATCACTAAAGGTCAGCTAACTGTTGACGCAAAAGATGGGCTTGTCACCGTAGGTGGCACAGTTCCCAATCAAACTGATTTAGCTAAAATTGAGCCCCTAGCTAAAGAGATTAAGGGTGTCAAACAGGTGAATGTTACTGCTGTTGTCGCCCCCGCTGCACCTGCATCCCCTAGCAGCAATCAATAAATTACAAGGAAGAAGTCCGAGGGACACAAGGGAGAAAAATGTAGTTATCTAGGAGAGAAGTCTGAGGGAAGAGGGTAAAGTTTGGCATTGTAAGATTCCTTGCAGAACGGATTGCAACACTTAGGTGACTCTCTAGGGAGAGCTGGGTTTTAAGTGAAAGAGTTTAAATTGAATTTTAAATTCACGCATTCAAAACTCACGCAATACCTGCAACTTCCCCTTCCCCATTTCCGATTTCCCATTCCGGAGAATTAGTTAGAAACCAATCTGAAGATAGAGCGGGAAGTTATTCCCAGCGACCGATGAAAATTGTTGGGAAAAAATGACTAAATGTGATTGATGGCAGAGCATAAATTCTGTGGTTGTGTAAAAGTAGTATATTTTTCAGGAGAAAAAAAATGGCTTTAGGTCAACACAAGCGAGCTGTAGGAGCATTTTCTAATTACCGAGATACGGAACTAGCCCTGATAGAACTGCAAAGTACCGGGTTTCCGATGAATAAAGTTTCGGTAGTTGGGGAAAAGCTAGATAACAGCGAAATTGCGGGCGCTAGCGCTGGTAAGAGTACCGATGAGAAAGTCGGTGGTGGCGCCAAAGCAGGGGCGACAGCGGGAGTCGTGACGGGCGGCTTAATTGGTTTACTCGGAAGCATTGGAGCGCTAGCGATTCCGGGAGTTGGCCCGGTGATGGCGGGGGGTGCGATCGCCACTCTGCTGGCAGATACTGTAGTCGGAGGCGCGATTGGGGCAGCAGCAGGCGGTTTGGTCGGCGGTTTGGTCGGTTTGGGAGTTCCCGAAGATAAAGCTAAAGCTTATAACGATCGCATCTCGCGCGGAGAATATTTGGTATTCGTAGAAGGAACAGATGCTGAACTTGCCACCGCCGAAGGAATTATGAGCGTGCGGGGTATTCAGGATTGGGGCATTTACGATGTGCCTGCAGACACTGGTCGCAGAGCTTCGGGCCGCCAGAAGCGCGCCGTGGGAGTATTTTCAACCCGCCGGGAGACGGAACACGCACTGGGAGAACTGAGAACTGCCGGTTTCGACATGAATCGGGTTTCGGTCATCGCTAAGGATGCTGACTCTAAAGGGGACATCGCAGGCATTGACGTGCACGACAGCGCGGACAACAAATCCGACGAAGGGGCCACAAAGGGCGCACTCACAGGTGGTACTTTGGGCGGCTTGACAGGCTTGTTGGTAGGTCTGGGCCTAGTGGCAATTCCGGGAATCGGGCCGATTATGCTGGCAGGAGCCTCAGCTACGGCGATCGCCACTACACTAGCCGGTACGGCTTTGGGTGCGGCAGCAGGTGGGTTGATCGGAGCTTTAGTCGGTATGGGAATTCCCGAAGAGGAAGCTAGAGCATACAACGATCGCGTGGCGAGAGGAGATTACTTGGTACTGGTTGACGGCAGTGAAGCAGAAGTCGCTACAGCTGAAACCATCCTGAGCCGTGGAGGCATTCAGCATTGGAACACCTACGACTATAATCCCAGCGTCGATAGTGCTCGGGCTGATTACGGCGCTCCTGGCACTCCTGGCGTTGATACTACGGCTGATATTTACGATCCCAATCAGGGCGTCACCGGCCACCGTCGGGTTTAATAATTCAGACTTTGTTTGGGTATTGTTTCTACTTTCTGCCGGGTAGTCGCACTCGCTCACTCGGATTGTGGAAAGTGATCCAAGCAACAGCGGCGAGCTAGCGGTTTTACGCTTCGTCGGTAAAATTATCTCAAAAGTCGGCTTTTTCTCTGAAAGCCGGCTTTTGTTTTGTTCTGGAAACTTCAAAAAGCCACCTGTCAAAAGTTTAATTTTGATTGGCAAGGTGGGCTTTCCACCAGTGGATCGATCGGCTCCCTGAATTTTTACAGCAGAAATCCGCTGCGGTTTTTTAGTCTGTAACACTAACTACTGCTAGATTTTAAACCCCGCAGTATTATCAAATTTAATGACCTAAATTACCACAGATATTGCCCAGTTAGTCAAAGAGCGACTATCTTTAATTATGGGTAGCTAATTTCAGCAACTTATACAGGTGAAGTAGCCAGTCCCGCGCGCCGAGTACGGCATGCAGTGGTCGGCAACTATTAGAATAATATTGTCGTCGCTTTCCCGCCAGACTTAGGCTGGTCATTGCTTGGCTGTAGCAGCCCAATTGCTGTTGGCAAGACCTGCGGCATGAATACAGTTTTTCTGGGAATGCCTCAGAGAAGCATTTGAGAAGCCCAGGAACAGCTTTTATGTCCGGGAGCGCGTCTGGTGTCGAGTGTTCTGTAAATTAGAACCGCAAGCGCTCATGGATCGAGAAAACATTAACAGCAAGCACAGCAGCGCGGGAATAGGGGAACGACTCGCGAGCCATTTTTTCGCGCAATCTCAGGCTCAGCACAGCGTATTGCTTGCTTCGCCGACGACTCGCTCAGCACTCCGAGGGAAACAGCCTTCCTGTTGGTTTTCACTGGCACGGAGCACAGTGGGGGGAGGTGACACTAGCTGAGCTGGCCTGGCGCTGCCGTCCGGGTTCCTCGAAGGTAGAAAGCACTTATTTAGAAGGCATTAGGGGTTGAAGCTCCGATATCTTCTTTCTTGATTGCACTCATAAATTCGATCGCCTGTACTGGCAAATTTTCGGGTCAGAAGACGGCGCGGATGCCGCCCGCAATACCGCCAATATTCGATCGACCTTGACAAGATCGATCAACAACTTCTCGGTATTTTGGTAAAGAGTTAGGAGGTAATATGTAGTGGTTAGCAGTTAGTATAAATCCAACTAACCATTAACAACTAATATCAACCGCCAACTAATTACTAGCAAAATAATACTTACAGGACTTACAGGTGGCGAGAAACGCGGTTTTTTTATAACTTCCGCGCTAGCCAACCTCAGATTATACCAGAACCCGGTTTATTTTCGTAAATTATAACTATGAGAGCAGGGTGATGGTAGGAATCAAGCAGTTTTGACAATTGTTAATGTGGCAGTATTAGTTTAAAAAACTGACTGGCAAACACGATAGTACAAACTTTCGCACAACATAGAACATCGAGAAATTAAGGAAACTCACTCAATTTTTTTATGAATTTCACTGAGCTTTTAAGTGCCAATGAACTTTTAACTAGACATAGAAACGGGGAACGAGATTTTCGAGGGACTAACCTCATTGCAGCTCATTTGAGTGAAGCTAATCTCAGTCGAACAAATTTGAGCAGCGCTAATTTGAAAGGTGCCAACTTAATTAGAAGTAAACTGATTGGAGCTAATTTAAACGCCGCCGACTTGAGCGGGGCTAATTTGTCTAAGGCGAAATTAATTGAAGCTAACCTCGGAAGTTCTAGTTTAACTGGAACTGTGGCGATCTCCGCAGATTTTAGCGGGGCCAATCTCAGCGGAGCAATACTGTCTCAGGCTGACTTGAGCAAAGCAGTTATGACTGGAGCGAGTTTAGTAGGAGCTTGTTTGCTAAGCGGCTCAAAACTAACTGAGGCTAATTTGAGCGGGGCGACGCTGAGCCGAGCAATTATGAGCGGCGTTGACTTAAGTAGAGCAAATCTGACGAGAGCGATTCTCAGCGAGGTAGATTTGACCGGGGCGAACCTGAGCGGAGCAACTTTAACTCGGGCTTATCTCAATCGCGGAAATCTCAGCGGCGTCAATTTGGTTGGGGCTTGTTTGAGCGAAGCAAGTCTGCGGGAGGCTTCTATTAGCGCTGCTAATTTGAGTGGTGCTGACTTGAGCGGTGCTGACTTGCAATCGGCAAATCTAAATGGCTCTAATTTGAGCGGTGCGGACTTGCAGGGAGCTAATTTGAGTAAAGCTAATTTAAATGGTTTGATTCTGCACAATGCTGATTTGAGGGCTGCGAATTTGAACAAAGCTTCTTTGCGGGGAGCTAACTTGAGCGGTGCGAATTTGGCAGGTGCTAGCTTGCTGGAAGCCGATTTGCGGGGGGCGAATTTGAGTCACGCCAATTTGTCTGGAGCGGGTTTGCTGTTGAGTTCTCTGACAGGGGCGAATTTGACAGGAACTAATTTGTCAGAGGCTAATTTGATTGGGGCGAGCTTGAATGTTGATAATTTGAATGAAGCAGCTTTGGGCGGGGCGATTTTGCCGAATGGAGCTACTCACAGCCGGGATTGATAAGTTGATTAAGAGAAAATGGTTTTGAGTTTTAAGTTAAATAATCTTTAATTTAAAACTCAAAACTTTTGACAATAAAGAATTCAGGAGTCAGGAATCAGAAGTCAGTTATTGGTTGTGCAGGGCGGGTTTAATACATTGTCTGCGATCGACAATCTATTGACAATCTATTAAAATTAGGACTCAGCGATGCAATCTCAGAGGCAATTTCAGCATTCTTTGACTAACTAATTCGCTTGGACAGGTTTTACAACATGATGTTGAAACCCCGCAGCAAGAGCTGGTTTCTGATTAAAGTCTCCAACATAGGCAGTCAGGGCGATAGCTGTGCAGTTCCCCAAGTTGACGCGCGATCATCGCCAGCCCCAATCCCAAACCCCAAAAATTACGACTTAGGGCTCCATCCTCCTAATCTTCATCTTTCTTTGTGAAACATACTTGCAAAATTTTGGACACCGTGCTAACGTTAAAAGGTTTGAGACTTAAAAATCAATAGAGGTAAAACCCCGCAGAATGAAACAATTGGGAACCCATCTGGTCGCTGATGCTTGGCAGTCTCCTGGAGACCTGCTCAACGATCCTGAACGTATCCGCCGCGCTATTCTCGATGCGATCGAAGCCGGAGGAGCTACTCTCATCGATTTGTGCGTACACCAGTTTAGTCCTCACGGAGTGACAGCTACTGCTACTTTGGCAGAGTCTCATATAGCAATCCATACTTGGCCTGAACACGGTTATTTTGCTGCAGACTTATTTTTCTGCGGAGCCGGCGACCCTCACCGAGCCATGAAGGTGCTACAGACAGCTTTGGAAGCTAAACAGGTAAAACTCACTGAGTTCACGCGCGGTTTCGATCCAGGGGTGGGCATTGTAGGTTCTGCTTGTGAAGAGCAGTATGCCCCTCGTTCAGTAGAAACGAGTGCCGCCAGAGGATGATGGCCAATTAGCGTAACTTTGAACAATTTATGCTAGGTTTTGTTTAAAATCCCACGGATCGAACCGTGGGATTCTTGTTGGAATTTACTTTTTCATTAATAAAGGGCGGACAACTAAATAACCTGCACCAAAAGCTGCAATCACAATCAGAAAAATCGCGATCGCCAACCACAATCCACTTAAGTCTGAGGTTTTTTTGAGTTGAGATCGCACACGGTAAGGAGTTTCCGGCACCTCTGTAAATAATTTTTCCGGAAGTGGCTGCGGCATTGAGGCCGCTGTTGGCTCCGGTTCCGATAGTGGGAAGGGGAAAGCCACTGTCTGAGGTGGTTGAGGTACGGCAGAGTTAATCTGCGAGGTTACAGGTGGTGGGGGCGGAGGTTCAACACTGAAATTGAATTTGACTGACGGCATTTGAGGCATCCCTGTCTGGGTGATGCTCTGAGCCGAGTTGACTACTTGCTGTAACTGTTGGGATACTTGAACTACTGTTTCTACTTCTCGCCGCAGTTGTTGATTTTGTTGGACTAATTGCTGATTGTGGGTTTTGAGGGAGTCCACCATCGCTTGGGCTGCTTGCAGCTCTGCCGTAACTTCTCGATAGAGGGAAATTGGTACCGATGGAGAGTAACTATTTGAGTTTTCAGGGGAAGTATTGTCAGATAAGGTAGTATTTTGCATAATTGTAGATGGCGAGGGTGAACTTGTTTTAGTTTAGCCTGAGAGTATTTGCAATTAGATCGATCCCAACACAATTCGTCAAGATATTTGTTACAGATATTGAAGGTTAATTTAATTTAATGTTACAAGTTTTTAGTCGATCGCTATGAACAACTACGCACCGGAACAAACTATGTCGCAAAAGTCAAGCACCGAAGAAATGAAATACGGCGAACGCCAGATTTTGGAAGGCGAGTTAATTACTTTTCCGAATCCGCGAGTCGGGCGGCGCTACTCGATTAACATTACGTTGCCGGAGTTTACTTGCAAGTGCCCATTTTCTGGCTATCCCGATTTTGCGACAATTCACGTTACTTACGTGCCAGACGAGCGGGTGGTAGAGTTAAAGGCGCTGAAACTGTACGTCAACAGTTATCGCGAGCGCTACATTTCTCACGAAGAATCGATCAATCAAATTTTAGACGATTTTGTGGCAGCTTGCGCGCCGCTGGAAGCGACGATTAAGGGCGATTTTTCGCCACGGGGGAACGTCCACACAGTGATTGAGGTGCGGCACGAAAAGTAGGGCGGGTATTAAGCTGTTGTGGCATTGAGATTTAATTGTGGGGCGGCGTCGGAGCGCACCCCACAATAGTTTTAAGAAATAGGATTGTTAATAAAATTAGCAAGTAATTGTAGGGTGCGTCAAGGCAGCCCTCTCAACGTAGTCAAAAAGCCGTTCAAACGCTTAAAATCTGGTAGTTTGTAGGGTGTAAACTGGGCATGGGTCGAGTTTGTCACCCACCGGAGAGTATCGGTTCACGGGCGTTTCAGCGTTTGGATTTTGAAACCAAAACTCCGTATATATAGCAATCCTTGCAGGAGTCATAAATTTTTTACCCCACCCCAATCCTCCCCTTAGCAAGGGGAGGGAGTAAGAAATTCACAAATGATTTAGGATTGCTATAGTAATTTTGATTACTGGAAATTTGAAAAATCCGAACGTGAAATAGTGGTTTTCTGCTTTTTTTCAGGTTCACATTAACAACCTCGACATATCTGGCAACGCGCACCCTACAATCTCAACTAATTTTTTTAATATTTATCGTTGGTGTAAGGTGCGCTAGGCGCACCCGACGGTTAGCTTTGACTTGCAACAGAAGTCGGGGCTATCGCACTTTTTTCCTCTGCTGTTTTCGATTCTGCCAACTTGTCCAAAATCTCCACAACTTCTCTTTCAAAACTCACCTGAGCGCGATTAGTGCGCCCGCCGACGTATAGTTTGCCATTTTTTTCCAAAGCCCAAATCTGCGAGTGAGACAGATAGCTCATCAGCACGCTAAGCATCAGCAACCCGAAGCCAGTATAAACGATCGGAATACCCGGATCAGCCTTAATTTGCAATCCCGTACTGCCTACAACTTCGTCAATTGTCAGCATAACTCCGTTAACTTCCACCGCCGTGCCTGCGCGAACTGTAGTTAACAATTTGCCATCCGTACCGTACACTAACATCGTGCCTTGCAAGTCCTTTGCTAGCAGAGAAACTCCAGCACTCAAATCTGGTTTTGTCGGAATCCAAGCACCCCAAATTCGACCTTTACCTTGGGTGTCTAACTGAGCCATTGGCAATTGTAAAACCGGGCTTTTATTAAGGCGAACTCGCACGGCGGCTATTGCCCAATCTGCTTGATAAAAAGTGACTCCCCGATATCTTAGGGGCTCGTTAACGTGAATGGTTTTGCGATCGACCTCTTGGCCTGTTTTGTCCAAAACTGACAGATCAGAGTAAAATTGGTCGATCGCACCGCTCGGACTATAATCAATCCAGAACCGATTAACTCGTATCGACCAATCCTTCGGTATTTGCGGCCCCGCCCAAGGCCCTGCATCCAGGATATTCTGCACCTGAAATGTTTCGCCGCTGGGAACCATTTCTTGACCGAGAAATCCCGTCATGGCGCCCCACATCGACCCAGCTAAAATAATCAGCATACTGGCGTGAACAATAATCGGGCCGACTTTGCCAATTATTCCCTTGCGGGCATAAACTTTTTCGCCTTCTCGAAATATGCGGTAGTTTTTTTGCTGCAAAAGTGGTTCTAACGAACTTAAAGCAACTGTTTCTAATTCCGCACTGAGAGCTAGTTTTTCAAACTGCTTTGGTTCTTCATAAAATTTCCAGCGGCGGGCGGCTTTTAATGCGGGAAATTGTCGAGTAAATGTACAAGCTGTTAAGCTGCTGCCGAACAAAATTAGGATTGACAAAAACCACCAAGTGCGGTATACGTGGTCTAGTCCTGCAATTAGTACAACTTTCCAAGTTAAGAAGCCGAACAAAGCGGGGTGTTCTGGATAGTTGGATTGGTAAAAGGGTACTGATTGGCCTTGTTCGATGACGGTGCCGGAAATGCTGAAAAATGCGATCGCCAGCAGCAAGATAATTGCTAGTCGCAAATCAGCTAGTATCGGCAAGATTTCTCGCTTGAAAAACCTTTGAGGGGCAGTCGCCCAGTTTGATAGTTTAGATAGAAATACTTCTTTTGATGTCATTGGTAATTATGAAGAAAGTTCGGCAACGGATTGTGTAACGGATGTAACGGATGGAAGGAAGTTCGGCAACGGATTGTCTAACGGATGTAACGGATGGAAGAAGGAAGGAAGAAGAAAGAAAGAGGAGGGAACAACAAAAAATGAATAAAATAAATATTATTATTTTTATCGAGCAAGTCTCAATCAATTTTGAAGTCTTTTTCTTTTTTTCCTTCCTTCTTTCCTTCGTGTTCTTCGCGTCTTCGCGGTTCGTTTAAAAAAACTTAATTTACGCATTCCATAGTGATTGCTATATCTCTAAATAAGGACTGAAGTCCTGAGAACGAAAGTTACGCGGGAAGGATGCGGGAAAGCAGGGAGAAAACGCCAAATCCTACTAGCAAAACGCCACTAACAGGCGTAATCCAACTCGACCATCGACGTAATTCTAACAACTTTTTAATGCTAGCAGTGAAAGTACCTGCTATAATCAGCGGAGCGACGTAGCCAGCAGCGTAAAACAGCAGCAACACACCACCTAAAACTGTATCTCCCGTTTTGGAAACCCAAGCTAAGAGTGTAGCTAAAACCGGCGTGCTGCAGGGAGACGCTACTAAACCAAAAGTTAAGCCCAATAAGTACGATCGCACGCCCGCAGGCAAATCTTTCGGCACCCACCCCACAGCGTCAAAAGACGGCATTTGCAAGGGTAAAGCTTCGAGTAAATTGAGCCCCATTAGAATAGCAATAATGCTGACAAGAATCGGCAAACCCAGGCCAATTTTGCCGTAAACTTGTCCGGCGAATGATGCTACAATTCCTAAACCCGCAAGGGTGGTGGCTAATCCCAGGGAAAACCACGCAGACTGGGCGGCAGCTTGCAGGCGGCTTTTTGCTTCGTATCCACCGATGTAGCCGATCGTGATCGGCAACATTGAAAGCATACAGGGCGTTAAGCTCGTTAGCAACCCTGCCAGAAAGATGACTCCGACGCTGACTAAACTGAGGTTTGTCAGTTGAGTATTTACTAAATTATTAGCAAATTGTGCGAGTTCGTAAAGTTGAGTTTGCAGGGTTTCCATCAGTCGATTTTAGATTTTAGATTTTAGATTTTAGATTTACTTCACAGCCTATCGATTTTAGATTTTAGATTTTAGATTTTAGATTTTAGATTTTAGATTTTAGATTGACTCCACAGCCCATCGATTTTAGATTTTAGAGAGGCTCTACAGATGAATCTGAGAGTTTAAACTAAATATCTAATATTTTTGCTATTCACGACTCCTGTCGGGGGCTTGTATCCCTAAGCAGGTGACTTCAGGTTCGGGGCTCTTCTGGCTTTGTTGAAAATTGTAACAGATGCGCGCAGGTTCTGTTTTAAATTTAAGATTTTAGCGATATTTACGGGTTGGGAGTTAAAAAGTCGATCGCACCCTGGTTTAAATTGATATCTTGACAGAATCCTCAACAAGCTGTTGACAACGGGCGCAGCTTGGGAGTTAAAAGGTCGATCGCACCCTGGTTTAAATTGATATCTTGACAGCATCCTCAACAAGATGTTGGCAACGGGCGCAGCTACACCAGATAATTCATTGACTGCGAAATCAGCCCGAAAGCCTGTTGTTGAAATTATTCAAGCAGACTTTAATTTTACTCTACTGTAAATTAAAGCCACTTTCTTCATTAATAGACCCGTCCGGCATTATTGCCCCTGCCAGCACCGCACCTCTGAAATTTGCTCCCGTTAAAGTAGCGCCTTCTAAATTAGCATTGCTCAAATTTGTGACTTGTTTGGAACCTCGGAAAAAGAAGCTGTGCAAGTCAGCACCTGTTAAATTAGTGTCGGCCAAATTAGCATATTGCAAGTCAGCACCGTGCAGCGTCGCATCCGTTAAGTTAGCTTGGGTAAGATTGCTTCCCCAAAGTCGAGAATCTAAGACATTAGCATCTTGTAAATTGGCGCGACTCAGATTTGCCAAAGTCAGATTAGCATCCCACAACTTCGTGGAGTTGAAATTAGCTTCGGTCAAATTAGCTCGACTGAGATCCGTGCCTAAAATATCAGCATTTGCTAAATTAGCGCCGCTGAGGTCTGCGTCAGAAAGATCGGCATTTTTTAAGTTAGCACCAGACAAATTAGCGCCGGACAAATTAGCGCCACTCAAATTGGCTTCTTGGAGATTAGCTCCCCGCAAATCGACTGCGCTCAAATCGCACTGTTTCCACAAAAAACTGACGCACCAATTATCCTTTAATAGGTGACTCACATCCTCCGCATTCGCGGCCATCACAGGAGGAGTTAAGTAGAGAGTGAACAGGACGATCGCCAACACCGCAGCGAAGAAAGTTTTCAACCTCATAACTCTTTTCATTGACACTAATTTGCGCCATAAATTATTGATGTCTAATCAAAGCATAGCAAATAATCTGCAACTTCCCTCAGCAATATTACTCAAAAATATTAGTGTAGTGAAAGGTTAATCAGGGTTGGCGCAGGCACAAACTTAACTCAGGCAGTCTTAGACCCGCTTTGAGCTAGAAACCCGGTTGCTTCACAAATGCCTCGCTGCCAAACTAATATTTTTCCTAAAAACCTGGGATAAGATAACCACAAGTTCGATCAAGATTTGCCAGTGCAATATCGCTACAAAGTAATACTTACAGCCGACAGTTGCGATCGGTTCCCCAGGGGCATACCTGCAAACAATCCTGGTATAAACTGCTCAATATGGGAATCAATAAACCGCTCCTATCGCCTACAAGCCTTATATTTAAAGGGTTATAGCCGCAATTTTTGTTAATTGCGATCGGCATCACTAACTAAGCCGGACTTTCATCACACAACTCAAGCCCCAGCATCACCCAATCTCATCAAACTTATCACGTTCCTGAAACTACGGATATCACTGTCAGTAGCTGAAGTATGGAGGAAAATAACAGCATACAGTTGAAAAACACTTCTCCCATGCCTACTATCCCCCTTCTGCCAACCCAATTAGTTGTCACAACTATTTTCAATTCGATCGAATCTTTGGGATTCACTAATATTGCCGGCCTATTTTCGGGCGAGCAAGCTGAATCCCGACAAGAGGCAAATTTAAAAGTTAGTACCAAAAAGTTTTACACTCAGGGTTTAAAAAATCTCGAACAACAAGACTGGCACAGCGCTATTAAAAATTTTACTGCCACAATTAACATTAATCCCCAATTCGCGTCAGCTTACAACGATCGCGGTGTGACCCGGTACAAATTAGGCTACAAGCAATCGGCGATCGAAGATTTAACTACAGCCATCGAACTCAATCCTTACGGAGCCAAGTATTACAGCAATCGGGGGTTTATGCTGACTCGTTTAAAAGATTATAGTGCGGCGATCGCCGATTACAACTCGGCACTGCTGCTCAACCCTAATGTAGCTCAATCTTACTTTAACCGAGGTGCTATCCACCTGCAAATGGAAAATTCCCTGGCAGCACTAGCTGATTTTGAGTCAGCAATTCGCCTCGATAGCGATTTTGCTAAAGCTTATTTTAACCGAGGACTGACTAGATACAAATTGAGAGAGGTTCAGGGAGCATTTGAGGATTTTCAGAAAGCTGCCGAGCTTTTTAAGCAGCAGGGGAGAATGGATTCTTATCAAGATGCAGTTTCTCAAATTACAAAGCTATGGTGTTAGTTGAGTTTTCAAATTAGAAATTGGGAATGGGAAATTGGGCAATTGGGGAATGGGGAATGGGAATTGGGGAATTTGTAAGGTGCGACATAAGCACCCTACACCTATAGTTAAAGTTAGCCAATTCTCAAGGCTGCATCAGCAGGTTGAGGGTTAGGATCACTAGGAATCCTAGATAAAGGAATTGCAAAGGCTGCATTTTGAACAGAGGCGACAGTAGAATTTTGTACCACAGTACCAGCCGCTGCCAAGTTAATGACTGTATTGCTTCCAGATTGAGTGAATGTAGTATCGGATAAATTTCCTGTCAAAGCAATGCGATCGCCTTCCTCTGGTCTAAAATCAACTATTGTATGACTTGTCGGGGGTAGGGTAATAAAAGGAAGAGAAGCAGGATCTACTCCGAGCAAAACAAAAGTATCTGCACCACTACCTCCTGTGAGAGTATTGTTGCCTGTATCTCCAATCAAAATATCATTGCCATCACCACCAATTAAGATATCATCCCCTTGACCGCCTCGCAAAAAGTCGTTACCAGCATCACCATTGAGAATATCGTCAGCGAAATTGCCAATCAGAATATCGTTGCCAACACCACCGCTAATGGAATCGTTACCTTTGCCACCTCGCAAAAAGTCGTCACCGACTTCGCCACTGATGGTATCGTTGCCTTGGCTGCCATTAATTGCATCATCCGTCGGTGAACCGAGGATGCGATCGTTTGCGCTACCTCCCACTACACCGCTGGGATTTTGCTGAGAGTCTTGGGAAGTGACTTGATAGTTGTTGGGGGTATTTGGCAGTCTGAGCGCTCCCAAAGATAGATTTACGAAATTGGTACTATTAATTAAATCGTTGAGCACATTAACATCGGTAATGATGCTAGAAACCCGACTGGGGACGATTCCTTGAACGACTTTTGCAGTTGAAATGCGATCGCCCTGCTGCACCGCATTCACCGTTTCAAAACCTTGAATAACATTGCCAAAAACAGCATAACTACCATCCAAAAATGGCAACTCATCCAAAGCAAAATAAAACTGCGAAGAAGCCGAATCCAAAGCATTGGAACGAGCCATTGCCACAGCGCCACGATTATGCCGCAGCTGCGGCGTCTGGGTTACAACTTGGTTGTAAACAGGTTGCGCGGCCCCTTGCGGCTTAATTTCCAAAGGAATAAAACGCGCCTGATTGGTATCCGGGTCAATAAAACTACCCGTTCCCAATTGACTTGCCGGAATTGTCGTATCCCTGCTGCGCGGATCACCTCCTTGCACCACAAAAGGATCTGGCTGGCGCACAACTCGGTGAAACATCACCCCGTCGTAAATGCCTCGTTCAACTAAGTCAACAAAATTTCCTCCAGTAATCGGGGCATTAGTGCCGTCTACTTCGATCACAACGGGTTGACCGTTAATTACCTGGACTACTATAGCTTTGCCTGTTAACGGGAGTGCAGCGCTCATGGGTAAATTGCTATTTGAGTGAGTGATCTTTGGGTTTTAGAAGCAATCCGCGAATTGCCTCTACCTATTTAATCAGAAAACTGTAAACTTGTCTGTAAGTACAGTTCTACTTCTAAATTTATGATGTCCCGTCGCAATTTTTTTAGCACTTTATTGGCAATTTGTCTAGTTTTTCTAAGTTTCAATTTTGCCACACCTGCATTTGCCCTCGGCGGTAAGCTTCCTCCGGTAAATCAACCAGCGCCGGAGTTTTCTTTGCCGACAAACAGCGGGGACGGACAAGTGTCTCTGTCGGATTATCGCGGTAAGTGGCTGGTAGTCTATTTTTATCCGAAAGACTTTACTTCAGGATGTACGATCGAAGCGCGGAGATTTCAGCAAGACTTGCCGAAATACTTGGCAAAGAATACTCAAATTATCGGTATTAGCGCTGATGATGTCGATTCCCATGCGGAATTTTGCGATTCGGAAGGTTTGAAGTTTCCGCTGTTAGCTGATACGGATGGTAAAGTGAGTAAAGCTTACGGTTCTTGGATGAGTTTTATCTCAGCACGACACAGTTTTATTATTGATCCTGAAGGTATTTTGCGTGAAACCTTTGTGAAGATTAATCCGGCGATTCATTCTAAAGAAGTGTTGGCTCGTTTGGGGGAATTACAGGCTAACGGGTAATACCATTTTAGATTTTAGCTTCTAGATTTGAGATTTGAATAATTGGGAATGATTGATGAAGCTTGTCTTTGTAGTTAAGACTACATTCCTCTGAATTTTCAGAGTATTTTAGGCTTCACTGCAACCGTTATCAGGTTGATTTGACATCACATATTGCACCATTCTCAATAATCCTTTTTTGGGTGGGATATCCCAGGGCGGTTTCATTCTCTTCTAGGGGCAATCCCTCGTGAAGATCCCCGATATTTGAAACATCGATTTCATCGTCCGTGGGGGGGCGGGCACTCTTGGCACCGCCCCTACAACAGCCTGATTTTCGTGAGAATGAAACAGCCCTGTGGGATCTCCTGCCCAGCCTACAAGACAATCTACTCTCTGTGGAACGGGCAAGATGCCCGTTCTTGACAATGGTTCAACATCTCAGTTTTACGGGAAATGATGGCTGGTAACGCGACAAGCAATATTAGAGTAAATTTAAAATCTTAAATCGCCTGTCATGCCATATTCAATGAGAATTAAACTTGCTATTTGCTACAACAGATGCGGAAGAAGATTCATTGTCTGATAGATTTCTATTTCTGCTAGCCATGCGACGTTCCGGGTCAATTCCCTCGAAGGTTGGTGGCAGCCAAACTCGGACTACCAACAACACTCCCAAAACCAGCAAAAATGCGCCTGTTGATAATATTTGAACCCAGGGAGTTTCCAGGACTCCCCGCACGATGACTTCTCGCAAAACAGATACTATACAGACTTCCACAGCCACACCTATCGAAACCCGCTGCTCTTGCAAGTAAATAATTAGCAGCCGAAATAATTCCACTAAAACTAATAAAAATAGAATGTCTGCCGTCACTTGCTGGAAATTCAAAGGAGGCAGCAGCGAGAAAAACATTTCTCGCAGTTCTAGCACCATGAAACAAAACAAACCAATACATAGGGAAATGACAATTAAGTCTTGGACTGTTTCCAAAGCGGTGACGATTAATTGCAGATTCAACCATTGAGGGGGGTGACTAGACGAGTTGTTTAAACGCTTTTCCATTGACACATCCTGCAACTTGTTTGACTTTCTTACAGCTTAATTGAACTTAGGTTAATCTTTGACAATTTACAGGTTTAATCTATTTATCAGTCTCATAAAATTTCGAGCGGTTGACAATTTCACACACACTTTTATTTGTCTCCCAGGTAGCTTGACATTTAGTGATACTTTATGCTGCTTGAAGCCGGCAATAAGTAGCTTTGATACCTAAAAAATAGAAGTCTGAATCCTAAAATGCTGCAACTGCTATAAAATAGGAAAATTGTAAAGAATTATTTACCACAGCTTGATACACTCAAGCTAGTGACTCTCGGCTTTAATCATAAAAAAGCCACCAAGTCAACCGAAAAACCCAAAGTAATCCAGAGAGGATTGAACACCATGGCATTTGAACTAGCACCATTACCCTTCGCCGCTGACGCCCTAGAACCAGCTCATATGTCGGCCAACACGTTTTCGTTCCACCACGACAAGCACCACGCTGCTTACGTCACCAATCTGAATAAACTGATTGAAGGGACTGAAATGGCGAGCAAATCCCTTGAAGAAATTGTCAAGGAATCTGCTAAAGACCCATCCAAAGCAGGCATTTTTAACAATGCAGGTCAAGTTTGGAACCACAACTTTTTCTGGAATTCGCTCAAACCGGGCGGCGGTGGCACTCCGACAGGAGCTTTAGCTGACAAAATCAACGCCGACTTCGGCAGCTTCGATAAATTCAAAGAAGAATTCAAGACTGCTGCGACAACTCAGTTCGGTAGTGGCTGGGCTTGGCTGGTTGTGGACAACGGCACTTTGAAAGTCACCAAAACTGCTAACGCTGACACCCCGCTTGCACACGGCCAAACTCCGTTGCTGACTTTGGATGTGTGGGAACACGCTTATTATTTGGATTTCCAAAACCGCCGTCCCGACTACATTACTAATTTCTTAGATAATTTGGCTAACTGGGAGTTTGCAGCAGCAAATTTGGCTGCAGCGGCTTAGTAGCATCTTAGTTTGAGGACTAAAGTCCTCACTACAAAACGATAAAGTTTGTAGTGAGGACTTTAGTCGTGATGAATGAGAATTATTTAACCAAAGTTGCGATTAGCAGACAAAAACAGCTTTCAACATTCCTTCGCCTCGGTCTGGTTGGAGTTCAAATCCTAGTTTTTTACAGAGGCTCTGCATCTTGTAGTTGCTATTGAGAATGTAGCCAACGATCGCCTCTAATTTCTCTTCCTGACCAATTTGCAGCAGCCGCCTCAATAATTCTGTTCCCAAACCGCGCTGCTGATAGCTATCGCTAACGATCAGGGCAAATTCGGCTTGGTTTGTGCCGTGGAGTTTGCTCAGACGTGCTACTCCCAAAATCCGGTGTTCTGAGCTTTCCGGGTCTTGACGATCGGCTACTAACAGCATTTCCCGATCGTAGTCAATAAAACAAATCCGGGTCAAACGTTCGTGAGCGATGCGGTGCTTTAACTTTACCATGTGAGCGTAGCGCAAATACACGCTCTCTTCCGAAAGTTCTTCGTGGAACAGCACCATCAGCGGCTCATCTTCTGGACGAATCGGACGGATGGTGATCGGACGATCGCCATTAGTTGACCATGTTTGAACGTATTGCGTAGGATAGGGGCGAATCGCGGGTGAAATGGGGTTTTCCGTTGTTTGCAGAACAACGCGGGCATCAAGAGCGATCACACCTTCAGGAGAAACCAACAGCGGATTAATATCAATCTCGGCAATTTGAGGTTGCTCTACAATCAGTTGACTGAAACGAACTAATAACTGTTCGAGTTGTACCAAGTCAATTGCCGATCGACCGCGCACTCCTTGCAAAGCTTTATAGATGCGCGTTTGCTCCATCATCCGCCGCGCTAGGGTGGTATTTAAAGGGGGAAGTGCCAGCGATCGATCTTGAAATACTTCCACTAATTGTCCGCCGGAACCAAACAGCATCACCGGCCCAAATTGTGGATCAATACTGCTACCCAAAATTAGTTCATAGCCTTCCAAATGCACCATCGGCTGCACGGTTACGCCGAGAAACGCTGCAGGATCGATCGCCCGTACCCGCTGGGCGATCGCCTCAAAGGCACTAATTACAGCCTTAGCATCGCCTAAATTTAGTTTTACGCCCCCCACATCGGTTTTGTGAGTAATCGTCTCAGAATGGAGTTTTAGCACCACAGGATAACCGAGGCGATCGGCAATTTCCACAGCTTCGGCCGCACTGGCTGCAATTTCTGTCGCTACGGTGGGAATGCCGTAAGCTGCCAGCAACTGTTTTGATTCGTACTCGGTTAATAGAGTGCGATTGTTTTGGCGGGCGGCAGTCAAAATTTTCGCAGCAGTCGCACACCCGGAAGTCTCGATTTCGCAATCAGCGGGGAGAGATGGCGTTTCGTAGATAGCGCGCAGGTTGTACGTGTACCGCCACATATAGTTGAATAACCTGACGGCGGTATCGGGATAAGGGAAAGTCGGAATATTTGCCTGATTGAGAATTTGCGTTCCCGCTGACACTTCCACGCCCCCCATCCAGCTTGCTAACAAGGGCTTTCCGAGTTGGCTGTAAGACTTGAGTTTTTCTGCGGTTTGGGTGGGATTTGTCATCGCTTGTGGCGTCAGGATGACCAGCAATCCGTCACTATTGGGATCGGGAGCGACCACTTCTAGAGTTTTGGCGTAAAGATCGCTACTAGCATCGCCCAAAATATCGATCGGGTTGTGATGACTCCATTGAGGCGGCAAAAATTCATCAAGCTGCTGCACCGTCTCCGGTGCCAGATCTGCCAGCGCACCGCCGTCGCTAATTAAGGCATCAGTGGCGATCGCCCCTGGGCCTCCGGCATTGGTGACGATCGATAGGCGGTTGCCCTGCGGTCGCGGTTGCTTGGCCAGAATTTCTGCCATGTCGAACAAATCGGAAATCGTATGTACCCGCAACGCGCCACAGCGGCGGAAAGCAGCGTTAAGCACGTCATCGCTGCCGGTCAAAGCTCCCGTATGGGAAGCGGCTGCTGCTGCTGCTGCTGCGGTACGTCCTACCTTGAGAATGATGATCGGTTTGTCGATCGCCACTGGGCGGGCGGCGGACAGGAACGAACGAGCATCACCCATAGATTCCATGTACAAAACGATACTGTGAGTATGGGGATCGTCCCCGAAATACTCGATCAGATCGCCCCAACCAACATCGAGCATAGAGCCGATCGATACAAAGGCGCTAAAACCGACATTTTCCCCCAAACTCCAGTCGAGAATTGAAGTACAGAGAGCGCCGCTTTGACTAATGAAGGCGACATTACCCGGACGGGCGATCGTACCTGCAAAAGTAGCATTGAGCCCAAGCACAGGATTCATCACGCCGAGGCAATTGGGGCCGATAATCCGCATTCCGCCCCGACGCGCCTCGGCCATAACTTGCTGTTCTAAAGCCTCCCCAGCAGCACCAATCTCTTTAAAGCCAGCAGAAACAATAATTGCTCCTTTCACCCCAGCAGCAATACATTCGCGGATCACTTGCGGCACCCCAGCAGCAGGGGTAGCAATCACCGCCAGATCCACTACTTCCGGGACGCTAGCAATGTCAGGATAAGACTTGAGCCCCAAGACGCTGCGGCGCTGCGGATTCACCGGAAAAACTGTGCCGCCAAACGGATTCCGAATCAAGTTCCACAGCAGAGTACGTCCGACGCTTCCTTCTCTCTCTGTTGCGCCGATTACAGCCACGGAGCGAGGCCTAAAAATTCTATCTAGCGGATGACGCTGTTCTTTCCAAATATCGTGAGCCGGATCGCTCGCAGTGCTTTGATTTCTTGAATTTATCTGCATAATACCCTACTTCAATTAATCAGCAATTAATATTGCTCTGCTTTCTCTTACACTTACCGCATCCAATCCGAACTTTTTTTCTACTTGTTTTCTGCTTTTTATTCAGCTTATTCGGCTGTTCGCGGTTTCTGAAAAAAAAAATCTCATTGCGCGTTTCCGACCCACCCGCCCTTAAACAACATTTCGGTTGTCAAAGTGTTAGTTCGGGAACCAATTTGGTCAGAGCTTCCTTAACAATTCAAGAGGATGTTCTGCCTACTACCTATCTTAATTCTTTCCACGGAATTAACAAGTCAACTTTTGTAACAAGTAGCGAACCGGGTAGTTAAAATATTGAAATTAAATATATACTAGATGTAGTGGTCGAAGAAAAAAAGATCGATCGCTAACAAAAAATTGAGGTGAAAGCAAGCTATGTTTGCAGAATGGCACAGCTTTACTGAAGGCAACTGGACAAACGAAGTCAACGTCAGAGACTTCATCCAAAAGAATTACACCCCCTATGAAGGGAATGCAGAATTTCTCACAGCACCAACCGAAAAAACCCAGCAGCTTTGGCAAAAAGTTCTGGAATTAATGAAGCAAGAGCGCGAAAAAGGTGTATTGGATGTTGATACAAAAGTTCCCACATCTATCACGGCTCATGCAGCAGGATACATCGATCGCGACTTAGAACAAATAGTAGGTTTGCAAACAGACAGACCGTTGAAACGCGCGATTATGCCCTTGGGGGGAATTCGCGTGGTCAAGGCCGGTTTAGAAGCTTACGGCTATCAGCTCGATCGGCAAACAGAAGAAATATTTACGAAATATCGCAAAACTCATAACGATGGTGTATTTGATGTCTACACGCGCTCGATGCGTCTGGCGAGACGTTCTGGTATCATCACAGGTTTGCCAGATGCCTATGGACGCGGGCGGATTATCGGTGACTATCGGCGCGTTGCTTTGTACGGTGTCGATCGCCTGATTGATGATAAAAAAACACAGCAAGAATCGCTCGAACTAGACGCGATGGACGAGGCAACAATTCGTTTGCGCGAAGAGTTATCCGAGCAAATTCGGGCCTTGTTTGAGTTAAAAGAAATGGCTGCTAGCTACGGCTTTGATATTGGCCGTCCGGCGGCAAATGCACGAGAAGCTGTCCAGTGGGTGTATTTTGGCTACTTGGGAGCAGTGAAAGAACAAAACGGGGCAGCGATGTCTCTCGGCCGCGTATCGACGTTCTTAGACATTTATTTCGAGCGCGATTTGCAAAGTGGCGCGAGTTCTGAAGTGGAATTGCAAGAACTGATCGACCATTTTGTAATGAAACTCCGCATGGTGCGGTTTTTGCGAACTCCCGACTATAACGCTCTGTTTTCAGGCGATCCAACATGGGTAACAGAGGCGATCGGCGGTATCAGCGAGGACGGTAGAACATTGGTAACTCGTAACAGTTTCCGATTCTTACACACTCTCTCAAACCTCGGTACTGCACCCGAACCGAATCTTACCGTGTTGTGGTCGGAAAACTTGCCGGAAAACTTCAAACTATTCTGTGCAAAGGTATCCAGCGAAACGAGTTCGATTCAGTACGAAAACGACGATTTGATGCGTCCTCAATACGGCGATGATTACGCGATCGCCTGTTGTGTTTCCGCCATGCGAATTGGCAAGCAAATGCAGTTTTTCGGCGCGCGAGTTAACTTGGCTAAGACTTTGCTCTATGCGATTAACGGTGGTAAAGATGAGAAGTCCGGCGACCAAATTGCGCCGCAGTTGTCACCGATTACTACCGAATATCTCGATTATGAAGAGGTAAGAGCGCGGTTCCATGACATGATGGCGTGGTTGGCAAAAACGTATATCAATACGTTGAATGTCATTCACTATATGCACGACAAATACTGCTACGAACGCCTGGAAATGGCATTGCACGATCGCGATGTTTACCGGACAATGGCCTGCGGAATTGCCGGACTGTCTGTGGTGGCGGACTCGCTCTCGGCGATTAAACACGCTAAAGTTAAGGTGCTTCGCAACGAGCAAGGTTTGGCCGTAGATTACTCGATCGAAGGAGAATATCCCAAATACGGCAATAATGACGATCGCGTTGACAGTCTAGCCATCGAACTTGTGCAAAGGTTCATGAACGAAATTCGCCAGCACAAAACCTACCGTGGCGCTGTAGCGACTCAATCGGTACTCACGATTACTTCTAACGTAGTGTACGGCAAAAAAACTGGTAGCACTCCCGACGGACGTAAAGCAGGCGAACCCTTTGCTCCCGGTGCTAACCCGATGCACGGCCGAGATTCCTGTGGGGCGATCGCATCCTTATCTTCTGTAGCGAAACTGCCTTACAGCGATTGTCAAGATGGCATATCGAATACTTTTTCGATTCTACCGCAGGCCTTGGGCAGAATGGAGAGCGATCGGACTAATAACCTAGTTGGTCTCCTAGACGGCTACTTCCACGATGGCGGCCATCACATCAATGTTAACGCGCTCGATCGGCAAACATTACTAGATGCGATGGAACATCCAGAAAACTATCCCCAGCTAACAATTCGCGTCTCCGGTTATGCGGTTAATTTCATCAAACTTACCCGCGAACAGCAATTAGATGTGATTAAACGGACTTTCCACGAACGGGTATAGCTTCGACTTCGCTCAGCTACCAACCTAAACGCTGTCTGAGCAAAGCCCAAACTCAAACTTCGACTTCGCTCCCTTAACGATTTAACCGCTGGCTGAGCGGAATCGAAGCCCAAACTAAAACTTTAACTTGACGGCTAACTGAGCGGAGTTGAAGCCAAGCAAAATTCAAAACCAAATCAATGTCTGGAATTGGTCGCATTCACTCAATCGAAACATTTGGTACCGTAGACGGCCCCGGAATCCGGTTTATCGTCTTCACCCAAGGCTGTCCGTTACGCTGTCTTTACTGTCACAATCCCGACTGCCGCAATTCCCACGATGGTAAAGAAGTAACTGTTGATTATTTAATCGCTCAAATTACAAAATGTAAATCCTACCTGCGGAAAGGAGGCGTTACAGTCAGCGGCGGCGAACCGTTGATGCAGCCGGATTTTGTCAGAGAAATCTTTAGTCGCTGTCATCAAATGGGATTGCATACAGCCCTTGACACATCAGGATTCTGTCTTTTAGAAGTTGCTAAACCGGTTCTGGAAATGACCGATCTGGTTTTATTGGACATCAAATCTTACATTCCCGAACTGTATTACAAAGTCACCAATGTGTCGATCGAGCCAACTTTAGCAATGGCAAAATATCTCAGCGAAATTGGCAAACCGACGTGGATTCGATTCGTTCTAGTTCCTCACCTCACAGATGCCATCGAAAACGTAGAAAAACTAGCTGATTTTATTGCCAATCTGACCAATGTGGAAAAAGTAGAAGTATTACCATTTCATAAAATGGGAGAATACAAATGGGAACAATTAAAACTGGATTACGAACTCAAGGATACACCTCCAGCTTCACCGGAACTCGTGCAACAAACAGTTAATATTTTTCGCAGTCGCGGGGTCAATGCGATCGGAGCTAGCGGTATATAATAATTAAAAGACCGCGTTCACAACTCACCAACAATCTTGAAATTATCTGCGTTGATCTGCGGGTTCCCTACCAATCAAAGATTGAGGCAATAATTTTTCCGAAATAAACATCAGGAAAAACAACATGAAAGTTACCAATTTAGAAGAATTAGAAGTCTTAATTCAAAAAGTAAAAGCAGCCCAAGCTGAATTTGCCACCTACACTCAAGAACAAGTTGATCGCATATTCAAGCAAGTAGCTTTAGCAGCTAATGCCGCCCGCATTCCCTTAGCCAAGGCAGCAGTCAAAGAATCGGGAATGGGAGTCGTCGAAGATAAGGCAATCAAAAATCATTTTGCCTCGGAAATGATTTACAACAAATACAAAAACGACAAGACTTGCGGTATCATCGAGTCCGATCGGCATTTTGGCTACGAACGCATTGCCGAACCCGTGGGAGTGCTGGCGGGAATCGTTCCTGTAACTAACCCGACTTCCACCACCATCTTCAAGTCTTTAATCGTGCTCAAGACTAGAAATGGCATTATATTTTCGCCCCATCCCCGCGCAAAATCCTGCACGGCTGCGGCGGCAAAAATCCTCCTCGATGCTGCTGTAGCTGCAGGAGCACCGCCGGATATTATTGGGTGGATTGACGAACCAACTGTGCCGCTTTCCCAAGCTTTGATGCAGCACCACGATATCAAACTAATTTTGGCAACTGGCGGGCCGGGAATGGTAAAAGCTGCCTACTCTTCAGGGCATCCGTCCCTCGGTGTCGGCGCAGGAAATACTCCCGCCATCATCGATGAAACCGCCCACATCCAAATGGCTGTCAGCTCAATTTTGCTCAGCAAAACTTTCGACAACGGCACGATTTGTGCTTCGGAACAATCGGTAGTTGTTGTGGATGAGGTGTACGACGCAGTGCAACTGGAATTTATCAAGCGCGGTGCTTATTTCCTCAATGCTGAAGAACGGGAAAAAGTGCGTCAGGTAATCTTAATTGATGGTCGATTGAATGCCGAAATAGTCGGACAATCGGTGCAAAAGGTGGCGCAGATTGCGGGTTTTGTAGTGCCGTCAAACATCAGGGTTTTGATTGGAGAAGTGGAGGCGGTTGGTAAAGAAGAACCCTTTGCTTGTGAAAAACTTTCGCCGATTCTCGCAATGTATCGCGCCAAGGACTTTACTGAAGCAGTAGACAAAGCTGAAGCGCTGATAATTTTTGGCGGACACGGACATACTTCTGTACTCTACACCGCTCCGCACAATCAGAAGCACATTCGTTATTTTGAAAGCAAACTAGAGACTTCGCGGGTGCTGATTAATACGCCTTCTTCTCAAGGTGCGATCGGCGATTTGTACAATTTCCGCCTCGATCCCTCCCTTACCCTCGGTTGCGGTAGCTGGGGCGATAATTCCATTTCTGTCAACGTGACACCCCATCACCTGCTGAATATCAAAACCGTAGCAGAACGGCGCGAGAATATGCTCTGGTTCCGCATTCCTCCCAAGATTTATTTTAAGTCGGGTTGTCTTCCTGTAGCTTTGAGGGATCTTGCAGGTAAGAAACGTGCTTTGATCGTGACGGATAAACCTTTGTTTGAATTGGGATTGACTAAGGAAGTCACAGATAGTTTGGAAGAAATCGGCATCGATCACTACACATTTTACGATGTAGAACCCGATCCTTCGCTGGCTACTGTTCGCAAAGGTTTAGAAATCTGCAATAGTTTCCATCCAGATGTGATTATTGCCTTTGGTGGTGGCTCGCCGATGGATGCTGCTAAAGTAATGTGGCTGATGTACGAGCATCCAGAAATTGAGTTTGAAGGATTGGCGATGCGGTTTATGGATATTCGCAAGCGGGTATACGAACTGCCGCCTTTGGGTTCAAAGGCAATTATGGTGGCAATTCCAACTACTTCGGGAACGGGTTCGGAAGTCACGCCTTTTGCGGTTGTTACGGATGAACGATCGGGGATTAAGTATCCGCTTGCAGATTATGCTCTGACTCCGAGTATGGCGATCGTCGATCCAGAACTTACGCTGAATATGCCTCGGAAACTGACTGCTTACGGCGGCATTGATGCGCTAACCCACGCTTTAGAAGCTTATGTTTCTGTGTTGGCTTCTGAGTATACAAATGGTTTGGCTTTAGAAGCGATTCGTTTGCTGTTTAAATACCTGCCCAGCGCTTACAAAAATGGTGCTAACGATCCGAAAGCGCGGGAGAAAGTACATTATGCTGCTACGATCGCCGGGATGGCATTTGCTAACTCTTTTCTGGGGGTTTGTCACTCAATGGCTCACCAATTAGGTGCAACTTGCCATGTCCCTCACGGTTTAGCGAATGCGCTGATGATTTCCCACGTAATTCGCTACAATGCCACGGATGTTCCGTTCAAACAAGCGATTTTTTCTCAAAACAAGTATCCTAACAGCAAGTGGCGTTATGCTCGAATTGCAGACTATCTGAATTTGGGCGGGGATACAGAAGATGAAAAAGTTGAGAAGTTGATCGCAGCGGTGGAAGCTCTGAAGCGTGAGGTAGATCTTCCTAGCACGATTCAGGAGGCTCTTGCCAGTCAGGGAATGAGTGATGATTTCTTTTTTGCTCGCGTTGAGGAAATGGCCGATCGTGCTTTTGACGATCAGTGTACCGGAGCGAACCCCCGCTATCCATTGATTGAAGATTTAAAGCAACTTCTGGTGCAAGCGTACTCTCACGGGGGCGACACTTCTGAGGTCGATCGAGTGTTAACTGTAGTGTAATCGGCGCGATGCCATAGATTTCTCCAGAAAAGCCTGTCAATGGGGGCAGGATGTCTAACCCCTACTCCCCACAGGAGTTTCTGGAGAAATCTAACGCAGGGCCCGGTGGTGAAAATAAACCCCGAAGCGGATCAAAATACCAAGTAGGGGTTAAAAAAAATCTGAAATTGTGTTAAAATTTTAGAGGTAACTATTTTACGAATTTTGTAGTTTTAGTGGCTGTTCGCGCGATGACCTCTTCACCAACCATAGCACCCGTTCGATCGAGTCAAGTTACCCGCAAACCTTATCCAAACTATCGGGTAATAGTCCTCAACGACGATTTCAACACATTTCAGCACGTTGTGGAATGTTTGACAAAATACATTCCAGGGATGACGAGCGATCAAGCTTGGAAACTCGCCAACCAAATCCACCACGAAGGCCAGGCCACCGTTTGGGTTGGCCCGCAAGAGCAAGCAGAACTTTATCATATGCAATTGAGCCGTGCAGGACTGACAATGGCTCCGCTAGAGTCTACTTAAAAAGTGTCTAGAGGGCCGAAAGTTCGATTAATTTTCGGTAATTCATCTGAAATTGAACGGAGATTGGGATTTAAGAGGCGATCGTAATTTTGCCAATCATCCCTGCTTCCGTATGTCCGGCTACCGTACAGCGCAGGTTGTAGGTTCCCGATTTCACGGGTACAAACACCCATTCTGCCATAGCGCCCGGTTTAAGTTCCAATTCGTGAATCGCTCCTTTAATTTCCACCTTACCCGCTTCCACTTTTTGAGTCCAACTCGCATCAGCAAAGTTTTTAGCAGTAAAATAATGTTTCTGCGAACTGGGATTTTTCAGCACTAATTTATAGCGCTTGCCCGATTCAAATTCTAGCAGATTGGGAAAAAATTTGAGTTCGCCAGCTTCGTTACCCAAACTAACAGTAATTGCTGTGACAGGTTGCTGAGACAAATCACCGGCAGCACTAGCAATTGCCGTCGGCATCAAGATTGTACTCAAACATAAAGTTAGTCCCAAAATCACCTTGAGAGCTTGTTGTAACCGCTGGCTGCGGTATAATTTGCCTTGCAAACCGAGTAAATTGATCATGGCTGTTCTGACTACTGTTAACTATTCACTGACTAATGACGACTGACTAATGACTAATGACTAATGATTTAATTCGATCGCCAAACTTCATCCCAAGGCCCGCCCCCAACTTCCAAACCCGATAAAGAACTTTGAGCCTCTAAGATAATTCTAGAACGCTGCTTGCCATTTTTTTCCACATTTCCCCCCAACAACTCTCGCAGTTGCAAGCGCAATTCGCCGTGCGTCGTATCCCGGCAGCAAAAAGCCATACCTTTTTCTGTAGGAGTTCGCACATAAGTACCAGGACTGTTTGTAGTGCCAATTAACTCAACTTCAAACTGACTGTTTCTAGCCTGCATTTTCCAGCTTCCCCAAGGTTCAATATTCCAACTAACTTCCGAATTCCAAGGCACAAATTCGTAAAACTTGCCTCGGTAATGTAGACAAATCATGGCTACCGATTCCATCCACCACAGCACGCCCCGCTTGCCGCCACCAGCGGTTAAAGCTAAATCCTTTTCGCCTTGAAAACAATTGCAATTAATCCAAAACCACTTTTGCGGAAAAGCACCGCCCCAGTTTTTTTCGCTGTAAGCGGGAGCATCTTTAAATTCGTAGCGTTCGCCATTCCAATCAATCCAGCCCGTGGCTAAACCGTGAGCCATTAAAACTTGCCATCCAGGCTCAAATACGGGCAGAAAAGATAGCATTCCTGCGGTAGATTTCTGGAGTTCCTGAGAGTTTCCCCAGCCATAAATAGGTTGAATTTCGTACTGCCAAAAACAGTGGCTGCAGCTTCCCGGATCGTGCAGATAACCTTGATTCAAAGTAGCAGTAGCTTGATAGCCTTCTTCGACGCGGCTGTCGAATACTTGCGGCTCTAGATATTGGGGTTTAATTTGTAAATCTGTTTTGCCCCAATGTCCGAAACCTAAGCTTTCTCGATCCGCCCAAAACTTATTTACATTGGGAAAAGTGCGACACAAATAGCTATCTTTCGGGCCGAGAATCTGAGCTGCACCGCCACTGTAAGGTTGACCGCCTCTGGGGTCTTCGATGGAATACATGAATGCAAAGGATTGTCCATGAATCGGTAATGTTATTCTGTAGTACCAGCCTTCAAAAAAGCGGCGGGAACTGCCATCCCAGTGGTAGCCACTGTGGGGAGTTTCAATAGTTTTGAGTTTTGAGAGTGAATTTGACATAGAATTACCAATAGCAGAAAGAAGAGTCAGTAGTTAGTAGTCAGTAGTCATTAGTCATTAGTTAACGGTTAACAGTCAACAGTCAACGGTTAACAATGCCCGATGCCCAATGCCCCATGCCTAATTCCTAATGACTAATATGATAGGTTATTAATTATGTCTTTAGCACTTTGGCGATCGCCCTTAGCTCGTGCCCTCCACCGCAACCGCAGTCTTGCTTTTGCCCGTTACTTGCAACTTGCAACTGTTCGCGCCACCGGGCGTCCGGCTAACCGCACTGTGGTGTTTCGAGGCTTTTTAGCAGATACTAATCAGTTGAAATTTATTACAGATATTCGCAGCCAAAAAGCCGAGGAAATTAACCTCTATCCTTGGGGGGAAATTTGCTGGTATTTCCCGAAAACTCGCGAACAATTTCGGATTGCTGGAAAGCTAGTTTTGGTAGGGGCAGATTATCCAGAGGCAGAGTTGTTCTCATCGCGGTGCACAACTTGGCAGGAGCTTTCTGAGGCGGCTAGAGCGCAGTTTGCTTGGCCGCATCCGGGGGATGACAAAGCCGAGGCTAGTGCTTTTGATTCTGCTTCCCCAAATGCGATCGAGCCGCTGCCTAATTTTTGCTTGCTGTTGTTGGAACCGGAAACGGTGGATTTGTTGGAGTTGCGGGGGGAACCGCAAAACCGATCGCTTTATCGGCGCGACGGGGAGGGAAATTGGTCTGTGCGATCTGTTAATCCTTGAAAAAGAAGTCATTAGTCAGTAGTTATTGGTTATTAGTTATTAGTTATTGGTTATTGGTTATTTGTTGTCAGTTCCACTGCCCAATGCCCAATGCCCAATGCCCAATGCCCGATGCCCAATGCCCGATGCCCAATGCCCAATGCCCGATGCCCAATGCCCAATTCAAATTTTAGATGCCGGTGCCGTCGAAAAATTCTTGAATTGCTTTATCCTTTAACTTGCAGCTAGGGGTTGTAACTAGCTGTGTTTTTTCGGCTACGGCTACATTACTGGCTTGGTTTAAAGATTCTGATACAGAGTGGAAATTGTGGGAATTGGGAACAGAAGTTAAGGAGACAGATGGTTGAGGAAGCAAACTTTTTACTTGCTGTTCGAGGGACTCGATACGATCGAGCAAAGAGCGAATTACCACAGCTTCCGAATCCGGCAAACTGCCGTGTTCTAGGGGATTGACGCGCACTCCCGATCGATAGACGATGCGGCCGGGAATCCCTACCACTGTACAGTCAGATGGTACGTCGCGGAGCACGACGGAACCGGCGCCGATGCGGACGTTATTGCCAATTTGCAGATTGCCGAGTACCTTGGCGCCGGCACCTACAACTACGTTTTCGCCGACGGTAGGGTGACGCTTGCCGCTTTGTTTGCCCGTACCGCCAAGGGTCACACCTTGGTAAATTAGGGCAAAATCGCCGATAATCGCTGTTTCGCCGATCACAACCCCCATACCGTGGTCGATGAATACGCTTTTGCCGATGGTTGCCCCTGGGTGGATTTCAATTCCGGTCAAAAAACGAGCAATGTGGGAAATCAAGCGGGGGATGAAGGGAAGTCCCAACACATAAAGCCAGTGTGCGAGGCGGTGCAACACTAGGGCCTGAAGACCGGGGTAGCAAAACAAAACTTCCAGCCAGTTGCGAGCGGCAGGGTCGCGATCAAAAATTATACTGAAGTCAGCTCTAAGAGTCTTTAGCACTTTCGGAGTTACCTATTTTGGTTAAACACGCCACTTTCGATTTTACATTTTACTGGATGGGGAAGTGAGCGGTCGATCGGGAGATTGGAGAGTGGGAGAGTGGGGTTCCTGGAATGGGGCATGGGCAATTTGCATGGGGCATGGGCAATTGGTAATTCTTCCTACTGACTACTGACTATTCCTGTACTGAGACTGTATAGTTAGATTTGACTCCGGGTTCGACAGTACCTACCCAAATCCTGTAAGAGCCTGCTTGCCAGTCTGAATCAAGTATGCCAGCATCTTTATTCTGACCTATATCGTCTCCGCAGCGCACCGCATTACCGGGGCCTTGTACGAGTAGGGTCGTGTCCTTGCCTCCGCTGTGGACTTGGAGTGTGAGTTTTGAAAAGTTTTCCTGCAAGACTATGATGTGGTCGGGAGTTGGGGTGGCAAAACCCAAACATTTGTTTTTGTGGCGATCGGCGTTGGCTATGACAGATAGAGAGTACGATCCGCCTGTAGAACCTCTCAAAACTGCTGTTGGGCCTGCAAAACCTCGCGATAAAGTTAAAGTGCCGAAATTGGCTGTTTCTGCTAAAACTGGTAGGGCGGCGATCGCGGCGATCGCAGCCAAGAGCGCACCGTTTTTGAAATTGGCTCGCTGATTAAACAACATGGCAATACTCCAGGCGTCACAACTTAAAATCACAACTCAGAATTTACCCATCGCAGCCCCTCGAATACAAACTATGGAGGAAGAATAATTTTTAAATTAGTTCAAAACCTCCTGGCTTCTCTTCCTTATGTCTATCAGGACAATCCCTGTACGATCGCGCTCGGTTGTGCCAGTCGGATTTCTGCCACAGGCGATCGACTCATATCCGAAATTGTACGGTGTCAAGATGATAAATTTGATACTCCTAGCCTTCCTGTTGGCGATCGGTTCCCTATTAACACAGGCCTTGGTATTGTTACCTATAGGTCTATCTGGCTGGCTCCACCTCCCTAATTGGCTGAGCCTGACCTTGATTTTTCTGGCTATTTCTTGGTGCTTGGGGGATTAGTGAGCAGTCATGAGTTAATTAGTGATTAGTCAAAAGTTAACGCTCAATCATTCCGCTTCCACCAAAGGGCAAGGCGCGATCGTCCCCGGTTTGATGATGTATACTTCAAAATTGACAATTCAAGAATCTAAAATCTAGGATTTGACATCTACCTATAGAATGATGCAACGACAAGTTTATTCGATCTCAGCATTTCACTCTTCTGACAAAACCTTGGCGGAAACTCCTAAGAAACAGGAGCGTCCGATACACCGGGCGATCGTGTTAATGCTGGTGGCGACCGGTTTGCTGGGCCTGCACGCTAGTCGGCTGGTGGAATTGCAACTGATACAAGGGAAGCAAAACCGGGAAAGAGCCGAAAACAATCGCGTTCGCCTAGTTCCCATGCCGGCTAATCGCGGACATATTATTGATCGCAAAGGGAACTTGCTAGCAGCAAACAATTTAGCCCGATCCGTATATTTGTGGCCGAAAGAACAAACGCCGGAACAGTGGAAAGCGACAGCAGAAAAGTTGAGTCCGTTGGTTAAAATCCCGGCCAAAGAAATTTTAAAAAAATTAAAAGAGGTCGATCCTCAATCCTACAGACCGGTGCGGCTTAAGCAAGCAATGCCGCCAGAGGTGTTTGTGCCACTAGCAGAAGAGGTGGGACAAATGCGGGGAGTGGAAGTGCGGCCAGAAGCGAATCGCTACTATCCCGAAGGCAGTTTAGCCGCTCACGTGATCGGATATATTGGCGAAGCTACCGCAGCAGACTTAGAAGATCATCCCGAATATCCGATGGGGATGATTGTCGGTCAAATGGGCATAGAAGCGAGCTCTAACCAGAAGATTGCCGGAGTTTGGGGCGATCGGCTGATCGAGGTAAATGCCCAAAATCAAGAATTGCGACTGATGGGAGATACACCGCCCAAACCCGGTGAGGCGGTGCAGCTAACCATAGACTTGTCCATGCAAAAAGCAGCCGAAAAAGCCTTGGGGCAGCGCCGGGGAGCAGTAGTGGCACTGGATGTCAAAACCGGGGCGGTATTAGTTATGGCCAGCCACCCGACTTTTGATCCCAATCTGTTTACGCGAAAAATCACTAAGGATGAGTGGAAAACTCTTCAAGACCCCGAAAATCCATTTTTGAATCGGGCCATGCAAGGCTATCCCCCCGGCAGCACCTTTAAAATTGTGACTTCCGTCGCGGGCCTGGAGTCGGGCAAATTTTCGCCGGACTCAATTCTCGGTACTTCTTCTTACATTACTGTGGGGGGAATTGATTTTAACGAACACAGCGGCGGTTACGGCGACATCGGCTTTCGGGATGCTTTGGCTTTCAGCAGCAATACATTTTTTTATCAAGTGGGGATTAGTACGGGGCCGGAGCAAATTTCTAAGTGGGGACACCGTCTGGGAATTGGCAAGGATACGAATTTGAATCTTTTGGGGCTAGGTGGCGGCGATTACGGTCAAATCCCGACGCCGGAGGAGAAGGAGAAACTTTATAAAGAACCTTGGTATGCGGGTGATACGGTAACGATGTCGATCGGGCAAGGGTTGGTGTTGATGACTCCTTTGGAGGGGGCGGTAATGGTGAGTTCGATCGCCAATGGGGGCTATCGGGTGAAGCCTCATCTGTTGACTTCTATGACCGGCACAGCGGAGACTAAACGGGTACATACGGGGATGAAACCTTCAACCATTCAGGTGGTGAAGGAAGGACTGATCGCGGTAGTTGCCCAGGGTACGGGACAGGGGATGAATGACGGTACGATTCCACTGACGGCGGGCAAAACAGGGACTTCGGAGGTCATCGGACAGGAGGATCACTCTTTGTATGTCGCCTTCGGACCCGCTGACAAGCCGGAAATTGCGATCGCCGTGATTGTGGAAAATGGCGGTTATGGTTCTGTTGCCGCGGCCCCGATCGCCAAAGAGGTATTTCAAGCTTATTTTGGGCCACCTAAAAACGTGAAGCAGCCAGTAGTTATTAGTCCTTAGTTATTGGGAATTGGGCATTGGGCATTGGGCATTGGGAATTGGGCATTGGGCATTGGGCATTGGCCATTGGCCATAGTTTCTTGTTTTTCCTTCTTCCTTCTTCCTTCTTCCTTCTTCCTTCTATCCTTTACATCCGTCGAGCGAATCCGTCGAGCGAATCCGTTGCCGAACTTCCTTCTGACTAATTGAGCCGCATAAATATAGTAGCTTTGCGAATTCCTATTATTTCTCCCGTACTGGTGACAGTAAGCGATCGCAAGTGGTCGAACAATGGTCTTGCCGAAAGTTCAATTAACCTCAACAGCGGGATTTGTTTTTCCCAAATTGCCCTGCTGGAGGGCCAGTCTAAATAAAAATAGCCGTCGTTAGATGGCGGAAGCGGTTCAATGCTGGTTTGAAAATCTTGATTGGCAACTAAAGAACCTGTTGCGGCTGCTTCTAGTGCTGCGTCCATTGCTTCTACTGAAGTGGTAAAAATTTCGTATTTGCCGACGGTGGCTCGGACTCCTTTTGCCTCGGTTTCGATCGCACTTTTTCTATTATTTTCTCTTCCATAATTTGCGTTCGTTGTCAACTGTGTCCAAGCGGTAATTTTCTGGTTTCTAAGAGTGAAGCTGCCGATGCTGTATTCTTTGCTGCGGGCAATTTCATCGAGTTTGTCGATCGCCTTTTGGGAATCAGCAGAGTTTTCGGCGGCAAAAATCCAGTCTGCACCATTTGACGAATTCGGAAGCACTGCTAAAGCGTATTCTCCTTGTACCCAGTCAAATATATCCTGCTGCAGGTTGACGCCCCAAACTTGCTGAATATCTGCCAGGGTGCGATCGACTAAATTTGACACTTCTGCATTAGTGGCCACCGCCGATGACAAATCAGCCCAAAAATTCCTTAAATCGGTGCTGGCGACCGCGAAAGGACTGGCTGAGGGAATGTATTGCAAGGCTTGCACCGGTTCGGAGAGTGTTGGAGAAGCTGTGTTTTCTCGCGATGTCACTAAAGCAGTTTGAGCCAGCAATCCCCGTCGGTTGACTCCGACAGCAACTGCGAGAGAATTAAGAGAAACTGGGGGATTTTGCTCGATTGCTGACTGCGGGAGATTGACAAATGCTAAAGCGATTCTACCTTGATTTAGCTGCTGCAAAGCTTTTTGATATTCCGGGGTATTGTTGAGATTTAGGTTGGCTGATTCAACGTTATTAATTGCATCTCGAATCACAATCGGGCTATTGGAAAATAAAACAAAATTTTGGTGATTCCCAGAATTTAAATTACCGCCGATGGCTGCTGTTGCGAAGCTGGATGGCAACTTTGAATTCTGCAAAGAAAACTGGTTAAAAGGCAAAAGCGAAGTAGATTTTTTCTTGGCTAGTGGTGCTTGTTTATAATTAATTTTAAAGCCTTTATATAGTTCCGAATGAACTGTTTTATCGGCACGAGATTGTTGGCGCCAGTAGGAGTCGAGAAATTGTTGGCTGCGATCAACCTTTTGGGAGGAAACGGCCAGCAAAAACCCGGCTTGTTGGCCGTTGCTGCTGTCGCCATCGAAATCAGTGGTTGTGACGGCGAGGGTTATTTCGTCACCTATCCAAGGTTGGATATCTCTACTGTAATCGAGACCTGTATTGCCGAGGAGACTTTTTTTGATTTGCTCAAATTCTGCGTGCGATCGACTTCTTTCTTCGGGAGTGGCAAAAACTTGTCGCAATGCTTCGAGGCGATCGGGATTTACCAGCATTGAAGCTAACAAAGGTGCTTGTTTCGAGACAAACACAGCCGCAGCCGGAGTAGTTGTCGGCCCGCCAGCGAGCAAATTCAGGGGAGTTTGAGTTGTCAGCCAGTAAAAACCCCCCGCACTCAAGCCTAAGAGTGTCAAGACGCCAGCAATGAGGAAAGAAAAGAACGATCGCAGCTTCATACAACAAGGACTAATGACCACAGTCTATTATTAACTATAGCCTTTCTCAGTAACATGAGGTGTTCTTGGGCATTGGGCATGGGGGATGGGGCATTGGGCATTGGGCATTGGAAGAGTACCTTACTTTCGTGAGAACCGCTATAGAGCAGCGCATAATCGTAGCTGTCGGCCGATACTTTTTGTGCGGTTCGCAAAAAAAAAGGCTAAACTAAAATATTCTCAATATCTAAAACCTAAGTAAAATTCTAACAATATCAACCCCCCCCGAACAGCGAGTTTCACTGCAAAATATCAGTTGGCAATTATATGAAAGCCTGCTAGCGGAACTGGGCAACAAACGTTCCACCAGAATTGCTTATCATCAAGGTCAATTAGAAATTATGGTGCCACAACCGGAACATGAAAATCGCAACAGGCTAATCGATCTCTTAATTGTAACTCATCGAAGAACTCAATCTAGAATACAACCCCTTTGGCTCAATGACGATTAAAAAACGCAAAAAAGCAGCGGGAAAAGAACCAGATTCATGCTATTATATCCAGAATGAAGCACTGGTCAGAGGGAGAACAGAATTAGACTTTGCTCAAGATCCGCCGCCAGATTTAGCACTGGAAATTGATATTACCAGCAGTTCCTTAAATCAATTCGATTTCTATGCAGATTTAGGCGTACCAGAAATTTGGCGGTACGACGGACGAAGCATCAAGTTTTATCAATTGCAAAATGGCGAATATGCCGAGTGCAATTTTTGCCGGGTTTCCCGATGCTACCCACTACAAAAGTTGACGAATTTATCGATCGCACTCAAACTACAGGCGCAACCACAGCAGTGCGAGAATTCCGGGAATGGGTAAAAAATCAGTAATTGTGCAGTCTACCACGGCACTCCTCGCGCATCGGAAAAATCTGCATCTAGAAGCGCCCCCTGATCGAATACAGCATCAGTTAAATCAGCCTTTCTAAACGACGTTATCGACAATTTTTCTATTTGTTCAACAGCTATAAAAAATCCGATCGCAGTTAACCCCAGAATTACCCCAGAAACCAAAAATAAGACTATTCCCCTGATAGTATCTCCGCTTAAAAATGTCACAATACCGCTAGCCCCAATCGCAGCCGCAGCCCCAGCCACAGCCCCCGCCACAATCCCAGCCTCGCACCGAGTCACAGCAATCGCCGTAGCCGCCGTTCCAGCCACCGCCACAGCCCCCGCATCTGCCCCGGCAATCAGTCCAGTCAAAGCCCCGGCCGTCGTCACTGTCACCGCAGTTACCCCAGCCCTAGCAATCAAATTTCTCACTCGCCTGCGGCTTTGTCCGGTTCTGACACCCTGAAAATTTGCCCCCCTCAAAATCGCCCCGGTGAAATTGCAGCCTCGAATGTCGGAACCGCTGAAATTCGCCCCTGACAAGTCAAGCCCTTTAAAAGAACGGTTCCGCAAGTTTTGGTTAGCAAAATTGAGATTTCGAGGTTGAGTCATTCGATTTTAGATTTTAGATTTTAGATTTTAGATTTTAGATTTTAGATTTTAGGTTAGCAACCCAAAGACCTAGGATTATAGATTTTAGATTATAGATTTTAGATTAACCAAGCACAGGGCATTTAGAATAAAGCCTGTGGTTTATAACGAGTTTCCATGTCTCCCATCTCCGAATCCCCATTTTCCCCCGAACAAATTGCCGGTGAAAGACTCACACCTGAAGAATATGAAGAAATCGTTCAGCGTCTAGGCCGCCATCCCAATAAAGCTGAATTGGGAATGTTCGGCGTTATGTGGAGCGAACACTGCTGTTACAAAAATTCGCGGCCACTATTAAAACAGTTTCCCACAGAGGGCGATCGAATTCTAGTCGGGCCCGGAGAAAATGCCGGCGTCGTAGACTTGGGAGAAGGCTTGCAACTCGCCTTCAAAATTGAATCCCACAACCACCCGTCTGCAGTCGAACCTTTCCAAGGTGCGGCAACCGGTGTCGGCGGGATTCTCCGCGATATCTTCACAATGGGTGCACGCCCGATCGCACTTTTGAATTCCCTGCGTTTCGGCAACTTAGACGATGCCAAAACTCAGAGGTTATTCAAAGGAGTAGTATCAGGAATTTCCCATTATGGAAATTGCATCGGCGTGCCCACAGTTGGCGGCGAAGTTTACTTCGATCCTGCTTATTCCGGCAACCCATTAGTTAACGTCATGGCCTTGGGTTTAATGGAAACTCAAGAAATCGTTAAATCCGGGGCGTCGGGAATCGGAAATCCCGTGCTGTACGTCGGTTCAACTACTGGCAGAGATGGCATGGGAGGAGCAAGTTTTGCCAGTGCCGAATTGACCGACAAATCAATGGACGATCGCCCCGCAGTCCAAGTAGGAGATCCATTTTTAGAAAAATCGTTAATTGAAGCTTGTTTAGAAGCATTCAAAACCGGTGCAGTCGTCGCCGCCCAAGATATGGGTGCGGCCGGAATCACCTGTTCCACATCAGAAATGGCAGCAAAAGGCGGCGTCGGCATTGAATTCGATTTAGACAAGGTTCCCGTTCGAGAAAGCGGCATGATTCCCTACGAATACCTGCTTTCGGAATCCCAAGAACGGATGTTGTTTGTGGCCCAAAAAGGACGCGAACAGGAATTAATCGATATTTTCCACAGATGGGGATTGCACGCGGTAGTAGCGGGTACAGTCATCGAAGAGCCGATCGTCCGAATTCTCTTTAAAGGCGAAATCGCTGCCGAAATTACCGCGACAGCTTTGGCAGATAACACGCCAATTTATCACCGAGAACTGTTGACAGAGCCGCCCGAATATGCTAAAAAAGCATGGGAATGGACGGCTGATTCCCTGCCACAATCCACAGTTACAGGTATCGAAATTAACGGCAATTTCCAAACTTGGAGTCAGATTTTGCTGACGCTTTTAGATACTCCCACCATCGCTTCTAAACGCTGGGTTTATCGCCAATACGATCATCAAGTGCAAAACAATACTGTTGTTTTACCCGGAGGTGCTGATGCTGCGGTTGTCAGATTGCGTCCGCTAGAGCCTTGCCAATCTTCCCTTGGTAACGGGCTAGAAGTACACCCCCTTGCTAAGGGGGATCTACAGAGAGAAAATGCTGTTTCTCTAGCTTCCGAAAGCAAACAGGAAGAAGAGGTAATTCCTCTATTTACAAAGGCACAAGGTAGGGAAACTCCAAAAGTTTCTCCCCCCCTTAGCAAGAAGGAAGCGCCCCTAGGGATGATTCCTGGAGTTGCTGCAACGGTTGATTGCAATTCTCGTTATGTTTATCTCGATCCTTATGAAGGTGCAAAAGCAGTCGTAGCAGAAGCAGCGAGAAACTTAAGTTGTGTGGGTGCTGAACCTCTGGCAGTTACTGATAATTTGAATTTTGGCAGTCCTGAAAAGCCGATCGGATATTGGCAGTTAGCGTCAGCTTGTCGCGGGATTGCTGATGCTTGTCGCGAGTTGGGAACGCCTGTGACTGGCGGCAATGTTTCTCTTTACAATGAAACGGTTGATGCTGAGGGGAATCCTCAACCAATTTATCCGACTCCGGTAATCGGAATGGTGGGGTTAATTCCCGATTTGAAGAAGATTTCCGGCCAAGCTTGGCTAAAGAAAGGCGATTTAATTTATGTGCTGGGAATGGGGGAATCATCCCAAAATCCAGAACTTTCATCTGAAAGCTCAAAAATCGCAACTTCTCCTACTTTGGGAGGTTCGGAATATTTAGCGGCAATTCACGGGATTGTAGCGGGGAAACCGCCAAGGATAGATTTTGAGTTGGAAAGAAAAGTGCAGTCGGTTTGTCGCGATGGAATTCGGCAAGGTTGGGTAGGTTCGGCCCATGATTGTGCGGAAGGTGGAATTGCGATCGCCCTCGCGGAATGCTGTATCTCTGCTAAAATGGGTGCGGAAATTCATCTCAGTTGTAATTCGGGAAATGTCAGTCGCTGGGATGAAATTTTGTTTGGTGAAATGGGCAACTGCATTGTAGTTTCAGTCGCACCGAAAAATCAAGAAATTTGGGAGGCTTACCTGCAAGAACATTTGACAAAAATGTGGCATAAAATTGGTTTAGTTTGCTGTGCTGAATCACCTTTGCGGGTTGTGAGTGCTGACAATCAAGTGTTAATTGAGGTGGCGATGGGTGATATGGGCGATCGATTCTATAATGCGATCGAGCGTCGGATTGCATCTGTCTGACAACGTGAAGTTTCGATCCCCCTAAATCCCCCTTAAAAAGGGGGACTTTGAATACTCTTGTCCCCCCCTTCGTAGGGGCGGTGCCCCCGTGCCCGCCCTTGGCTTGGCTAGGGGGGATCTCCGGGTTTAAAGACACACCTGAGATACCCGAATTCTTACAAAATTCACGATTCTGGCAAAAACCTATTACAGAAGTCGGGGTTCTTGTACACTATACAATATAAACAATATCATTTATAAAACAAATGATTTGCTGTATCAATCCCGACTGTCAAAAACCCGAAAACCCGGACGGACAAACATATTGCATCAGTTGTGGCGTCAAACTCGTACCCCTCCTGCGAAATCGTTTCCGCATGATCAAATTCCTAGGTCAAGGTGGCTTTGGCAGAACCTATTTAGCAGAAGATATTGATCGACTCAATCACCCCTGTGTCGTTAAACAATTAGCAACAAATGTCCAGGGAACTTTGGCGATTAACAAAGCGGTAGAATTATTTCAGCAAGAAGCCAGACAACTGCAACAGCTAGGACAACATCCCCAAATTCCATTACTAGATGCCTACTTTGAAGACAACAAATATTTGTATCTCGTACAACAGTTTGTGGATGGGGATAATTTGTTGACGCTTTTCCACAATCAGGGAATTTGGCAAGAAAACCAAGTTAAGCAACTATTACTCGAACTTCTACCTGTTCTCAAGTTTATTCACGAACAAAAAATCATTCACCGAGATATCAAGCCTGAGAATATTATGCGCCGTCGCAGCGACGGTGTGTTAATGCTGATTGATTTCGGAGTTTCCAAACAGTTGTCGGGAACAGTGATGTCGAGACGGGGAACGCAAATTGGTACGCCTGGTTATACACCGCTTGAACAAATGAAAGGGGGTGAAGCTTATGCAGCCAGCGATTTGTTTAGCTTGGGGGCGACTGCTTTTCATCTACTGACAGGGCTATATCCTTTTGATTTGTGGGTGGATCAAGGTTATAGTTGGACGGCTAATTGGCCGCAACATTTGAAAAGCCCCATAGAAAAGGGATTGGAAGTGATTTTATCTAAGTTGTTGGCAAAAGATACCCAGCAGCGCTATCAATCAGCAGATGAAGTTTTAAAAGATTTTCAACATCAGTCAAGACAAACTCCCGCACCGACACCACCTCCCGCGCCGACTTTAAAAAGGTTTGACTTTGACCCGGTGACAGTTGAGGTGCGGGGTAATATAAGTAGCCGTCAACGCCGTCAAGCACAATTTTTTAGTGAAAATTTAGGTAGCGGTGCAATCTTAGACATGGTAGCAATTCCTGGTGGCAGTTTCGTGATGGGTTCCCCCAATACCGAAGCAGGGCGAAGTAACAATGAAGGGCCGCAGCGTACTGTTAATATCTCTCCTTTTTTTATGGGTAAATATCCCATTACTCAAGAACAGTGGGAAATAGTGATGGGGAATAACCCTTCTGATCTCAAAGGTTTGAAACGTCCTGTAGAACAAGTAAGCTGGAATAATGCTCTGGAATTCTGCCAGAAAATTTCTCAAAAAACCGGCAAGGTTTATCGCTTACCTTCGGAAGCCGAATGGGAATATGCTTGTCGCGCCGGAACTACAACGCCTTTCTATTTTGGTGACACGATTACGCCGAATTTAGTTAATTATAATGGCAATTATCCCTACGGTGTGGTGCCGAAGGGACTTTACCGCGAAAAAACAACGGATGTGGGGCGTTTTCCACCTAATGCCTTTGGTTTATACGATATGCACGGGACTGTTTGGGAATGGTGCAGCGATCGCTGGCATGGTAATTATAACGGCGCACCGACTGACGGAAGTTCTTGGGAAACTGGAACAGATAATAACCGAGTGCTGCGTAGTGGTTCATGGAACTGCAATGCGTTCTATTGCCGTAGTGCCTATCGTGGCAGGCATTCGGCGGTTCATCGCAGCAAGCACCTCGGTTTTCGCGTTGCGGTAGCGTCGGTTTCTTCCTCGTCCTAGTTTCCGCGTAGTAGTGGTAGGGTGCGTTGCATTGAACAATCTACAAATCAAATCGACAATCTCGCAGCCACACACCGCGAGAGGCAGTCAATAGATTTTAGATTTTAGATTAAAGAATTCAAGGACCGACCCGACAGATGAATCCGGGGGCTTGTGAAGAGGATTCGGAGATTAGGCAGGGGCTGGTTTATTATGTTGTTGGTTCCGACATAGATGGCTGGTAAAACCAGCCCCTAGCGCAGAATTAAGCCTACCGAGCTTGATAACTGATAGAGATATCGCCTTACAATATCAAATAGCTACACAATTCATAAATCCCCAAATTTTTATGACAATCGAAGAATTAGAAGTACAACTCCTGGCCTTAACGGCGATCGAAAAAGCTGAGGCGATCGGCATCTTAACTCAAAGCCTGAAAAACAGCGGGCGCCCGATAACCAAAACACCCGGCGTGATGGGCGGTGATGCTTGTATTGACAAAACTCGCATTCCCGTTTGGTTGCTCGCCAGCTATCGCAATGACGGCGCTACCGATGCTTTTATCTTAGACTGCTACCCCCATCTCAGTGCTGCTGATTTGGTAAATGTTTGGGCTTATACAGAAGCTTATCCTGACGAAATTGAGTCAGCAATTCGGCAGCAAGATGATGCTGATGAAATCTTAGATACACCTGAAAATATCAAATAAACCTATGGCACGTCTCTATGCAGACGAACACTTTCCCCGACAAGTTGTGCAGAATCTGCGATCTTTGGGCCATGATATCCTGACTGTTCAAGAAGCAGGAAATGCTGGACTACCTGATGAGGATGTATTAGTATTTGCCATCAGTGACAATCGAGCTGTTTTGACCATCAACCGACGCGATTTCTTTCAACTGCACAAGCTGAAACCTGACCATTGTGGTATTATTGCCTGCACGCGAGATGACCATATGCCTAGACTGAGTGCGAATATTAATGATGCGATATCTACTGCTGAGATACTGACGGGAAAAGTGATTCGTGTCTATCGTTCTGGGCCGCCGTCCATATCTTAATTGAATTGAATAATTCTATGACTGCTACAACCGATCACCCTTTAAAACATTTTTGCATAGAAGACTTGAAAAGTGCCAACCTCGCAGGCATTTCTCTAATTCCCCAACCTTTAACGTTGCGCTTAGACTTTACATTCGGAACCGGGATTTATGACACTTCCATCGAATTCTATCAACTCGTTCATCAGGTAATCTCTCAACCAGTCAACTCCGACCCCGAAGAGTCTTGCTTCTGGGTGGGTAACGCAGAATTAAGACAGATGCAAATCTCACATATCCGCACCCTACAAATTAGACTACTGGACGCACTTCGTCTTCATAACTGGGTTTTTTACCGAATCTGCGAGGTGCAACGGGTCTTTTCGTAAAAAAACCCGGTTTCGGGGCCCCATGCGTAACTCCTATACAATATAAACAGTATCATTCAGACAATAAATGATTTGCTGTATCAATCCCGACTGCCCCAATCCTCAAAACCCCGACGGGCAAACATATTGCATCAGTTGTGGTCTTGAACTCGTACCCATCCTGCGAAATCGCTTCCGCATGATCAAACTCCTCGGTCAAGGTGGCTTCGGCAGAACCTATTTAGCAGAAGATATTGATCGACTAAATCAACCCTGTGTCGTTAAACAATTAGCACCAGATGTCCAGGGAACTTGGGCGATTAACAAAGCGGTAGAATTATTTCAGCTAGAAGCTAGACAACTGCAACAGCTAGGACAACATCCCCAAATTCCATCACTAGATGCCTACTTTGAAAACAACAAATATTTGTATCTCGTACAACAGTTTGTGGATGGGGATAATTTGTTGACGCTTTTCCAAAATCAGGGAATTTGGCAAGAAAGCCAAGTTAAGCAACTATTACTCGAACTTCTACCTGTTCTCAAGTTTATTCACGAACAAAAAATTGTTCACCGAGATATCAAGCCTGAGAATATTATGCGCCGTCGCAGCGACGGTGTGTTAATGCTGATTGATTTCGGAGTCTCCAAACAGTTGTCGGGAACAGTGATATCGAGACGGGGAACGCAAATTGGTTCGCATGGTTATGCACCGCTTGAACAAATGCAAGGTGGTGAAGCTTATGCAGCCAGCGATTTGTTCAGTTTGGGGGCGACGGCTTTTCATCTACTGACGGGGGTACATCCTTATGGTTTGTGGACGGAACACGGTTATAGCTGGACTGGAAATTGGCAGCAACATTTGAAAAGTCCCATAGACAAGGGATTGGAATTGATTTTATCTAAGTTGTTGGCAAAAGATATCCAGCAGCGCTATCAATCAGCAGAGCAAGTTTTAATAGATTTTCAACGTCAGTCAATACCAACTCCCGCACCGATACTAAATCCCACAATTCCTGTGGTTCCACAACACTCTTTGCCGTTACCAACTAACACAACAAGGCGAGGTTTCTTGCAATTAGCGGGTTTTGCTGGGGGGGGATTTGCATTAGCCCTGCTGGGTCAAAGTTTGTTGAACAACAAATCTTCTTCCTCTTCACCCAATCTGCCACCTTCATCCAACAAGGCGGCCCCATCTCCTAAATCATCAGCTCAAAAATCATCTCCAAAAACTACAGCCAAAGGTTCATCGCCAAAACCATCTCCACAATCTGTAGCAGAAAGTCCATCGCCAAAACCATCTCCAAAACCCGCACCAGAAACTCCAAAACCTCAGCCATTTTCCAATGCTTTAAAAAGCTTTACTTTTGAAACAGTGACAGTCAACTCTACGGGGCAAATCGCCAACCGCCGTCCAGGAAAAGCACAGACTTTTATAGAAAATATTGGGAATGGTATTACTCTAGACATGGTAGCAATTCCTGGCGGCAGTTTCGTGATGGGTTCCCCCGATACGGAAGCCGGACGAAGTAGCTATGAAGGGCCGCAGCGTACCCTGAATATGCCTGCTTTTTTTATGGGTAAATATGAGATCACTCAAGAACAATACCAAGCCGTGATGGGAAATAATCCTTCTGAGTTCAAAGGTGCGAAACTTCCTGTCGAAAAAGTAAGCTGGAATGACGCTGTGGAATTCTGCAAGCGGCTTTCTAAAAAAACAGGCAAGACTTATCGTTTACCTTCACAAGCGGAATGGGAATATGCTTGTCGCGCCGGAACTAAAACACCTTTCTCTTTTGGTGAAACAATTACCCCGGATTTAGTTAATTATAATGGCAATAATCCCTACGCTGGGGCATCGAAGGGACTTTTCCGCAAACAAACAACTGATGTCGGGAATTTTTCACCCAATGCTTTTGGACTTTATGATATGCACGGAAATGTTTGGGAATGGTGCAGTCATCTCGACAACGATCGCCGGGTGCGGTGTGGCGGTTCCTGGAAGGACACTGCGGTGAATTGTCGCAGTGCGTATCGTCTTAGCAATTCGGCGGGCGATCGTTACTCAGACATCGGTTTTCGCGTGGCTTTGGTTTCCGCGTAGTGGGTTGAAGCCGTAAGGTGCGTCGCCCGAAACAATCTGCAAGTTCGATCAACAATTTCACAGCGACGCACCCTACAAATTAAACTGAAAAACTTATCTGCTCCGTGCTATTGCCTTAACTGGCTGCGCCCAAAATTGACTTTACATGGCCACACAGATTCCCATGATAATATAGTACGTCAATCTCACAGAAAAGTCAAGAGCGATCGCCATTAAATCCTAATATTTGAAAAAGCCGATCAAGCAACTTCTAATTTATTTTCCCTGGCCCGATCGCCGATCTCTTCAGTCTGGCGTTGCGCGGACTTCGTTTGACAATCGCCGCATCCTTCGCCCCATCCATCGCCCGCCCTTAATCAAGGTTAGTATAGAATTTGCGAGCGATCGATACTACAATGCCCTTAAACGCCGCATCGCTTCTGTCTGAAATGCTACACGAGTTGGAAAAAATGACAGATCCGTGGCAAGATTAAGGGAATGTTAAGTTATGCGACGCTTTCGCAAACAAGATTTCCCGCTGAAACTGTCCCCCTAACCCACCTTCCCCATTAGGAACCCACCCATCTATGATTCCCAACCATTCCTTCGCGGCTGACGAGCATTCTAGTAAACCCGACAAGCCCGAGGAAGCTTGTGGCGTTTTCGGTATCTACGCACCGGGTGAAGATGTCGCCAAGTTGACCTACTTCGGTTTGTATGCTTTGCAGCACCGCGGTCAGGAATCAGCAGGAATTGCCACCTTTGAAGGTGAAAAAGTCCACCTGCACAAAGATATGGGACTGGTTTCCCAAGTCTTTAACGAATCGAGTTTAGGTCACTTGCCCGGTAACTTAGCAGTAGGCCACACTCGCTACTCTACTACCGGCTCCTCGCGCGTGGTCAACGCTCAACCTGTTGTCGTCCAAACCCGTTTGGGAAGTCTGGCATTAGCACATAACGGGAATCTTGTCAATACAAAAGAATTGCGCGAAGAATTGCTGTCTCGGAAGTGCGAATTTGTCAGTACGACGGATTCAGAGGCGATCGCAGTGGCGATCGGTTCCGAAGTAGACAAGGGCAAAGACTGGCTGGAAGCAGCGATCAGCGCCTTTGGTATGTGCCAAGGAGCCTTTAGTTTGACGATCGCCACCCCCAAAGGCGTGATGGGAGTCCGCGACCCCCAGGGCGTCCGCCCGTTGGTAATTGGCATCCTCCCCACAACTCCGGTACGATACGTTTTAGCATCGGAAACTTGTGGCTTAGATATTATTGGTGCTGAATTTTTGCGGGACGTAGAACCGGGGGAATTAGTTTGGATTACAGAGGAAGGTATGGCTTCCTTCCACTGGAGTCAGCAACAAAAGCGCAAACTTTGCATCTTTGAAATGATCTATTTTGCTCGACCCGACAGCCAAATGGAAGGTGAAAGTTTATACAGCTACCGACTGCGGATCGGGCGTTTGTTGGCAGCAGAATCTCCGGCTGATGCTGATATAGTCATCGGCGTTCCTGATTCTGGAATCCCGGCGGCGATCGGCTTTTCTCAAGCTTCCGGCATTCCTTACGCCGAAGGATTGATTAAAAATCGCTACGTAGGGCGCACTTTTATTCAACCGACTCAGACAATGCGAGAGTCAGGAATCCGCATGAAACTCAACCCTCTCAAAGATGTGTTGGAAGGAAAGCGAGTAATTATTATCGATGATTCGATCGTGCGTGGCACTACCAGTCGCAAAATCGTCAAAGCCTTGCGGGATGCGGGTGCAACGGCAGTTCACATGAGAATTTCTTCGCCACCGGTGACACATCCTTGTTTCTACGGGATCGACACCGACAATCAAGATCAGTTGATTGCTGCTACTAAGTCAGTCGCAGAAATCGGCGTCCAAATTGGGGTTGATTCTTTGGCTTTTTTGAGTTGGGATGGAATGCTGAAAGCGACTAACGAAGACCCGATGAGTTTTTGTTCGGCCTGTTTCACTGGTGATTATCCGATCGACGTTCCAGAAATGGTAAAAAGGTCTAAGCTCATATTAGAAAAAGCTGGAACCTAGAAAATCAAAAAGCGAGAAAGCGATCGCCCGTCAATTTCCGCGATTTAGGGATTTTCAAAATTTTCTGGTAAGTCGTTGCCAGAATGTGTGTAGAAATGTTACATTAACTTAGCTGTAGCAATTCTTGCAGAATTGGTGAACTGTAGTGAACAGTCCCTTGGGTACAACTTGTGTGAAACCCAACCCTCGGATTGGAGATTGGAGATGGAAGATTGAAGATTGGAGATTTGTGCTTGAATCTAAAATATCCAATCTAAAATCGATGGTTTTTCCCTAAACTCTCGTTGACAATTCCTGCTCGAAACGCTGTATGCTACCTGCAGACTGGAGGTAGTTCCTCCAGATGTCCACTCTCAGATTGAAGTCGCATTTCGCACCAACAACGGGCACAGGAGATTTTTTCAGATAACAGGGTCGATCGCACTAATTTTTCCGACACAAGTATTCGACAAGCCAACTTGCTTGAGAATCGCGGACGGGCTATTCATGCGAACTAAAGAACTTTAGAAACCCTTGCAGAGTAAAAATATGGCTCCTTGCAGGTTGAAACTGACCTCACCTGCATAGGGATACAACCCCCCGGCTCAGGTCGGGGAGAGCCAAAAAATTTAGATATTAGTTTAAGCCCCCAGATTCATCTGTGGAGTGCATCTAAAATCTAAAATCTAAAATCTAAAATCGATTGACTGTTAAAAGAAGGCGGAATGCGGTTTCTCAAGTCAGCTTAAATCGGAAACTTCGTGCAATCAAATACTGTTCTCAATCCCGCGAGCAATCCAGGCTCATCCTCTCGTACAGCAGAGTTACCTTTTACTCTTCAAGATATCAAGGCAGCCATTCCAGCCCACTGTTTTGAGCCCTCGGCATGGAAATCTCTGGCTTATTTCTTTTTAGATATTGGCATCATCGCAGGTTTATATGCGATCGCCTACACCGTCGATTCCTGGCTTTTTTACCCAATTTTTTGGTTGATGCAGGGAACCATGTTTTGGGCATTGTTTGTAGTGGGCCACGACTGCGGACACGGTTCATTTTCTAAGAGCAAATGGCTCAACAACCTGATCGGACACCTCTCTCACGCTCCAATTCTCGTGCCCTTCCACGGTTGGCGGATTAGTCACAGAACCCACCACGCCAATACAGGCAGCTTAGATAACGATGAAAGCTGGTATCCGGTATCGGAGAGCAAATACAATCAAATGCCTTGGTACGAAAAGCTGGGACGCTTTTATTTGATGTTATTTGCCTATCCAATTTATCTATTTCGCCGCTCGCCCGATCGAACTGGTTCTCACTTCATGCCCGGTAGCCCGCTTTTCCGTCCGTCCGAAAAATGGGATGTGTTGACGAGTTCCGCATCCTTGGTACTGATGGTAGGCTTTTTAGGCGCGCTAACCTATCAGTTTGGTTGGCTGTTTTTACTCAAGTTCTACTTGGTTCCCTATGTAGTGTTCGTGATGTGGCTGGATTTGGTAACATTCCTGCACCACACAGAAGCCGATATTCCTTGGTATCGCGGTAATGATTGGTCTTTCTTGAAAGGTGCATTGTCTACGATCGATCGCGACTACGGAATCATTAATTCCATCCATCACGACATCGGGACTCACGTAGCCCACCACATTTTCTCGACAATGCCGCACTATCACTTGAAGGAAGCAACGGAAGCCATCAAGCCAGTGTTGGGCGATTATTACCGCAAGTCAACCGAGCCAATTTGGAAGAGTTTTATTCGCTCTTACTGGGATTGTCATTTTGTCTCGGATACAGGTTCTGGAGTTTACTACGAATCACCTAACAGTCGGCGATCGGCTGAAGTTAAGTAGCTTAAATAAACAATAGAATACGTAAAAGCCCGGCTTCTTTAAGAAACCGGGTTTTTCTTTTTTCTGCGTGTTTGATAATAAGATGTTCCACATTTAGCCTGCATATTGGGGGCGGCCATCTTCCTCGCCCCACAAGAAATTTACAGATTACCTTTAAGCCCGATCGCCGTAACAATAGTCCACGCATCTACCAACAGCAACAGCAGCGTACATCCCAGCAAAATAAGATACATCCAAGGCTGCGACAAAGGGCGGACATCTCTAGTATCAATGCCTGTTTTTGCTTCTACCAAACCGACTAATTTACCAAACCCAGCCACTCGCATTGGCAACAAATAACCTTCACCCGAATGACTCAAAAAATAGTAAACTAAACCTCCTTGACCTGTCGATCGAGCTTTGAGAGCTTTTACCTCAGTCCAAGGTAGCGACCAACCCTTGCGAAACCAACGCGGAAACCAGTTGGGATATGTGACTTCAATCCCCTCCTCGCTCAAAATTACCCTTTCACTGAGCACGCCGTACAGGCCCACAGCGCCGACAACGATTGCCACCCAGAGGGTCGCCGGGGGAACCGGTGCTTTTGTTACTTCCGACAAAAACGGCAAGGGAATTGTCAGGGCTGTGTACAAGCTCAACAGCGTGATTCTAATCAGGGGAGAAAGCCGGAATACCGCCGGCTCAAATACTGGGGCCGAAGATGGGGAAGAAGCAAGAGGTTGTGCTGACATGGCTGAAATTCGAGAAGCTGTTTAATGATATTTTTGCACAGTTGCCGAACCCGCCAACCAAACTCAGGGAAATAGGAAAAACCGGACAATATTTGCAGTCGGGAGTTTTGATCTAAAATTTATTTCACAAACTTTGATTCTTAAGTGTTGAGTTTTTAAGGCTTTGCTGAAGTTGGAATTTTGAGCGCGGAGTTATCAATTCACTGACAATTTATAACTCAAAACTCACAACTTCAATTAATCAACGGCCGTTAGTGCCGGTACAGTCAGAGGTTCTGAGATTTCTCGGGATTTGGGGCGGCCAGTCATTGCTGCTCGATCGCCCGGAACTGCCTCTCGCGATCTGCTAGGATTGACGTTGGAATAGGGGCCTTCGTTAATCTGCAAGCGATCGCAAGGAATTTTATCCGACAAAATTGCACTGGCCATCATCCCGGTGTGAATTTCCAATGCTGCCGCCGGCATCGCTTCAAACACTAAGCGCTGTCCGGGAAACACCACTCGTTCAAAGTACCAGTTAGGAATGTTGGCGATGCGAGCAATCTGAATCTGACTGGTGGCGTTGACGTAGCAGCACAGAATCTTGCTGTCGGTGTCTGAGGGTACGGGGTCAAGAATTTGAGCCATAACTGCTGAGGGAGCCTTGCCTAAAAGTTTTAGTTATCTTCTCAGGCTAACACTAGGTGATCCCGCCTACTGTAAAGCCGACTACCAACTCCCTAATACATGAGAGACCGATCGAACTTAAATTAAAATCTAACCAGATAAATATCGAATTTTTGACTCCCCGCTGGGATTTTAAGTCAAAATACGCTGTATAGACTTAAAAATTAGCTTTTTTCTACTGCTGTCGCCGATCAACACTAACAAGCTCGGCCTTGAGCCAAATAGAAAAATTTAAGAATATTTAATGTCAAATTGCGAAAATTAGACATATTGTAAAGTTATATTAAAAGAATATTAACATAGCTGAAAAAGTTCCACTTTAGGATATGGCAATCATGGAAAACCGAGAAAACCGAGTCCTGTACGTTCGCCTCCCTTGCAATCCTATTTTCCCGATCGGAGTTGTCTATCTTTCGGATCACGTACACAAGCTGTTTCCCGATGTCGAACAACGCATTTTCGATTTAGGTGCCGTACCCCCCCTGGATTTCGCTAAAGCTTTAGATGCCAGCATAGACGAGTTTAAGCCGACTCTGCTGGTTTTCTCTTGGCGCGACATTCAAATTTACGCGCCCGTGGGCGGCAGGGGCGGCAACCCGTTGCAAAATGCCTTCGAGTTTTACTACGCTAAAAATCCGCTGATCAAGTTCCGGGGAGCCCTCGGAGGACTGCGTTTAGCCGCGTCTTACTACACCGAACTCTGGCGCAATTTGGGACTGATTAAGCGCGGATTGAAGCGGGCCCGGAAATACCGGCCCGAAGCTCGTGCAGTGGTCGGTGGCGGTGCTGTGAGCGTGTTTTACGAGCAGTTGGGCCGCAGTTTGCCGGCGGGAACTGTGGTTTCGGTGGGGGAAGGCGAAGCTTTGCTGGAGAAGTTGATTAAGGGCGAAGATTTGGCCGAGGAAAGGTGTTATGTGGTGGGAGAAACCGTGCCGCGCGCGAAGCTAATTCACGAAAAGCCAGCCAACATCGAGAAAACAGCCTGCGATTATAACTACATCGAAACCATTTGGCCGGAATTTTCCTATTATCTACAGGATATGGACTTCTACGTGGGAGTTCAAACCAAGCGCGGCTGTCCTCATAATTGCTGTTACTGCATTTATACGGTGATTGAAGGCAAGCAAGTGCGGATCAATCCGGCGGATGAGGTGGTGGCGGAAATACGGCAATTGTACGATCGAGGTATCCGTAATTTCTGGTTTACCGACGCTCAATTTATCCCCGCACGCAAATTCATCGATGATGCGATCGAATTATTGCAAAAAATCATCGCCGCCGGCATGGACGACATACACTGGGCTGCTTACATCCGTGCGGACAATCTCACACCAGAATTGTGCGATTTGATGGTAAAAACGGGGATGAATTACTTTGAAATCGGCATCACCAGCGGTTCCCAGGAACTGGTTCGCAAAATGCGGATGGGCTACAACTTGCGAGTAGTTTTAGAGAATTGCCGCGATTTAAAAGCAGCCGGTTACAACGATGTGGTTTCCGTTAATTACTCGTTTAACGTCATTGACGAAACCTTTGAAACCATCCGGCAAACTATTGCTTATCACCGAGAATTAGAGCGAATTTTCGGAGTAGATAAAGTAGAACCAGCTATTTTCTTTATCGGGTTGCAGCCGCACACAATTTTGGAAGAATACGCCTTTAAAAAGGATATTCTGCAACCTGGTTACGATCCGATGAGTTTGATGCCTTGGACAGCGCGCAAGTTGCTGTGGAATCCCGAACCTTTGGGTTCGTTTTTCGGGCAAATTTGTTTAGAAGCTTGGCAGCGTAATTCCAATGATTTCGGCCGCGAAGTGATGGCAATTTTGGAGGAAAAACTCGGCTGTGCGGATTTGGAAGAGGCATTAACCGCGCCTGTGGAAATCAAAGGCAAACAGTTGGCAGCAGTTAATTAATTACCAGGTTCCCAGTCAGGACGACGGTTCTTTTCAACAGGGGAAATGGGAGGAAAAATGTATCTTCTGTTTCCCTTCTTTTATTCATATTATGTCCCGTCGATTACCCTAATACGGTAGGGTTTCCCCTCACGAAAAATATCTGCCCATAATTGACAATCTCAAAAACCAGCCCTTTTAATCTCGGTTACTCGATCGGACATGATATCACTAAATAGCTAAGCACAAATAAACATTACCCTGTAAAAGAGTCAGTTAGCGATCGCCTGGGGGACTATAAACCCGGTTTCTAGGAAAATCAAAGGTTTAGTAACGAGAAATATATGAAGAAACACGGTTTCTCAAATCAGCGTGAACAAGTCATAAAACCTTAAAAATGTCATAAATGCAAGAGATTGCTTTCCTGCGATCGCGTTGACATACTTATGTATTTTCACTGGTTTAGGGTGGACAGTTCGCACCTTACTTAAACCGACCCTGTTCCCTGCACATCTCACCTCTGACATTAAATATTATTAATATCCAGCCAAGATAGCTTAAGATGTAATTATATAGTTAAAACCAGGAGTGACAAGATGTTTTATAAGGAGAGAGTTAAGGGCATTAAAGGAGTAGTTCTAGTTATGGCAGGCATTAGCGCGATCTGCTTTTTGACTGCCTCAGCAGAAGCAACTGCACTAAATCAACCGATTGACAAAGTTCGGGCGATCGCACCCAACACTTTGGGCAATAATCAACCGCTACAAATTGCTCAAGTTGAGGGATGTCCGAGAGCCGAAATGGTGCAATTTTTCGCAACGCCCAACTTTTCTATATACATTTGCAAAACCCAGGAAGGCGATATTTTTTACCGAGGCCTCAGCAAAATAAATGGCAGCCAAATCAATGTCATGCAAGTAACGACAGGTGACGACGGAACTTATGAAGCGACTAACGGCAATATTATCTATTCGATTAACCCACAACGCCTACAAGTCCGGCAAAATGGTAAGGTAATTTTGACCGAAGGTGTGATCAAGTAACACTAACTGTTATTTAATGATAAATTCACTAAATTCAGGGTGTATTTTATTTAAGTAAAAAATTCCAGAGTCGCCAAAACATATTGATTCCTTAAATTATCAAAGCTCATCAGTGGTAACGCTTATAAAATTGACTAACTTTTGTTTAAATACCTCTGAATTAGGACGATCGCCACAATATCGTCCACCGGTCTCGGCGGCGTCCGCATTCCCTTTGGAATCAAGCGGTTGAGTCCCGTCGGAGGGTACATTTGCCAGTAGCGTTCCCTCGCTTCTAAGCTGCTGTACCTCTCGTCAACCTGAACAATTTTGACCGCAGGCGACAAACTCTGCGTTAGTTTTTGTTTCCAACTCTTAGAAGTCGTTTGATCTCCGAGCACCAATAACTCAATGGGAGACTGTTCGCACAAAGATTGAATAGTAGAAATTGCACTCTCGGAGGGTACAACTTGATGGTAGCAGACCTTCTTATCTCTACCCATTACAGCTATGCCGCATTTGTCTTTACCGGGATCGAAACCTAAAATCATAGCCAGTTACCCATTATTAATTACCAAATTTATTTTTCAATGTTCAAGTCTCCGGGGCCTTGTTTTTGTTGTCCGGTGCGGAACACAACGGCTCCGTTTTCAAGAGCAACTAAATCTATTTTAAGCGGGCCGGCAATGTAAGTGACATCTGTGGCGATCGCCTGAACGTCCAGCGGTTTCTCGTACTGCTGTAATCGCTCGATAAAACCAGCTAAAGTTTCAATCTGACTGTCGGCCACTTGAACTCTACCGCCGACAACACCGATCAGGCGAGCGCGAAATTGACAAGCTTCTATCAATTGCAGCAATTGCTGCCGCACCTGTTCGTGGGTCAAAGTCACAGGATCAACAGCAACCCCTGCAATCACATCTCCAGCCCGGAACACAACTCGATTGATTTCTGCTTCTGCAAATACCTTAATTACCTTTTCTTCGCGCAGGTAATTAGCGCCGGCAACAATTCGCACCACGTAGTCTTGACCGTCTTTAATCTGACTAATTAGCTGATCGATTTCTGCTTTAGTAATTTGAATAACCTGATCCCTAACCTTGGTATTTTCCGGCTGCATGAGTCCGACGGTGGTTTTATTTGCTTCTTGCAAGAGTCGATCGATCGCGCGACTCGCCATACCGGGTTCAATAATGCGAACCACGCCCGCAGCTAAAATTTGACCGCGCCTGATGGCAACTGTACCCTCGCGGATTGCCTGAAAATCGCGTTCCAAAACTTGCACTTGCTGCTGCAATAAAGTTTGTTGCTGTTCGAGTTGAGATTGTTGCTGTGCCAAGGTTTCTAGGAGTGCTTCCCTCTCGGCAATTACTTTGTCGCGCTCGACAATAGTTCGATCGCGCTCGGCGAGATTTTGCACCCGCTGAGCAATTTCCTTGTCCCGTTGGGCAATTAGTTCGTTGCGATCGACAATTTCTGCGTCTCGCCTGGCAATTTCTCTCTCTCGCTTGGCAATTTCTTGATCGCGCTGGGCAATTTGAGTTTTTACCTGCTCGATTAACTGTTGGCGTTCCTCTTGCAGTTGGGCGATTTCCGCTCCTAAAGTCGTTTTTTGACCAGAAACTGTTTTCAATTGGTTCTCGGTGCGATCGAGCTGAGCTTGTGTATTCGATCGGGCCGTTTGAACCAGTTTCAATTGTTCTTCGGTGCGGGATTTAGCTGCTTCCACGCTGCTGAGCTGTGCTTCTGTCTTAGATTTAGCCGCTTCTACCTGACTTAATTGCTCTTCAGTTTTAGACTTGGCTGCTTGCACGCTGTTGAGCTGGGCCCGCAGCGAGTTTAATTTTGTTTGCGTTCGAGCTTGCTCAGCATTAGCAGCTTGGAGGGATTGATTAATTTGCTCTAAATTGGCTCTAGCTTGCGCTTGAGCTGCCCTGGCTTGAGCTAATTCAGTTTCAACTCGATTTTTTTCTTGAGTGGCTTGGTTGATTTCTCGGCGGGCGTTGTTGAGCCTTTTTTGAATCTCGTCTATTCTAAAAACTCCCGTTCGCAGTGGCTTGCTAGTTGCAAACAAAATGCCCAGAGTCAGTGCTGACAGGATGCTGCCGGCCATCACTGTCACAACAACAGCAGTATCGCGGGGGCGAAGTTTGAATAAGCTCAACCTTGCCTTGCCGACTTTTGTCCCAAGGCGATCGCTAACAGTGGCGATCACACCCCCCAACACTAAAATTACAAATACCAGGATGTATCCAGCAGTCATTCCGATTTTAGATTTTGGATTTTGGATTTTGGATTGAATCTAAAATCCAAAATCCAAAATCCTATACTTTCTCGGCATCAAGTGAATTGCTGGCTTAGAGCCACCGGGTTGTGGACTGTGATCTTTTTCTTGTGGATCGAGATCATGGTTTCTTGTCTGAGATCCCCGAGCAAACGAGTCACAGTTACCCGTGTCGAGCCGATCGCTTCGGCGATCGCCTGGTGGGACAGCTTCAAATCTATCGTAATCCCCTCTGTACCGGGCACGCCAAAATCCCGGCACAGAATCAGCAAAAAGCTGACGAGTCTCGAACCCATATCTCGGTGCGCCAGCGTTTCAATCATCATCTCGGTTTGCAAAATCCGAGACGACAGTCCCCGCAGCATCACCATCGAAAGTTCCGGGTCTTCCTTGAGCGCTTTCTCGACTTGTTCGATCGGCAGCGAGATCAATTCCACCGGCGTAAAGGCTACCGCGTGGTAAAACCTGTCCGATCGGTGTCCCGTAATCAAAGACAGCACCCCAAATACGCTATTTTCGCGTAGGAGGGCGACTGTAATTTCTTCCCCTGCTTCGTACACCCTGGAGAGCTTCACAGCACCTCTAATGAGAACGTAGACGCGCTCAGCCGGGTCTCCAGGGAAAAAAATTGTCTTGCCCCGTTCAAAGGTTTCCACAATGGGTGGAAACGCCCCGCCGCTGATTTGGCGGAACACGGCTGCTAGCGGTCTATCATGCGTCACGACTAGATCCTTTGTACTAATCAATACTTTATAACTTGCCGATTAACCTTATTGAGTAAATATACTTCCCAACCTCCAATATCCAAGGATTCGGTTACTTCCATCTAATGTTAAGGTAAACACGCACTGTATGATTAAATCTAGCCCTTCTCTTAACTTTTTCAATTCCGCCCCCATGTAGCTCCACAGCAAAATTAATATCAATTGTGTCTCAATTGTGTCTCAATTGTGTCTGAATCAGTTAAATCTGAATCAGTTGTGTCTAAACTGGCGGGGTTGTCAGATATAGCCAATGAGAACGGTGCAAGTTGCTTTTAGATAAACTACAGATGATAGATTTGACCGGAAAAAATGCTCTTGTTACGGGCATTGCCAACAATCGCTCGATCGCCTGGGGCATCGCTCAGCAGCTCCACAAAGCTGGGGCCAACCTCGGCATAACTTATTTGAAGGACGAGAAAGGCAAGCACGAGCGCAAAGTCGCTGAACTGGTGGAACCGCTCAATCCCAGTCTGTATTTGCCCTGCAATGTCCAAGACGAGAGCGAAATTGAGTCTACTTTTCAAACCATCGCCGACAAGTGGGGCAAGTTAGATGTCCTGATCCACTGTCTGGCCTTTGCTGGCAAGGACGAACTTTCGGGAGATTTCACCAACACTTCGCGTCAAGGTTTCTCCAATGCTTTGGATATTAGCGCTTACTCGCTGGTACGGCTTTGTGCTGCTGCTAAACCTCTGATGGCCGAGGGCGGCAGTATTGTGACGCTGACTTATTTGGGCGGCGTCCGGGTAGTTCCTAATTATAATGTGATGGGAATTGCTAAGGCGGCTTTGGAAATGAATGTTCGTTATCTGGCTGCTGAACTGGGCCCGTTAAATATTCGGGTAAATGCGATTTCTTCTGGCCCGATTCGGACTCTGGCTTCGTCAGCAGTTGGCGGTATTCTGGACATGATCCACCACGTTGAGGAAGTGGCCCCGCTGCGGCGGACGGTGACTCAGCAGGAAGTGGGAAATGCTGCGGCTTTTCTGTGCAGCAATCTCGCTAGCGGAATTACGGGTCAAGTTTTGTATGTCGATGCCGGTTACGAAATCATGGGAATGTAACGGTAGTCGAGAATTTTGAGTTATGTAGGGGCGGGTTTAGACAATAAACTTTAACTTTAACAAGTAAGTTTTATCTCGCATCTTCTTGCATCATTTTCAAGAACCTGTAGGGGCGGGTTCACCAAAAACTTTCTCATGTGACAGACAGGTTAAATAAACCCGCCCCCACCCACCAAAAATCCCTTGATTGACATTGGTGTCTGATGTCAGTTGTACGCAGAACCCGCCCCTCGCTTGAGACTCAACACTAAAGAAATCCCGTTCTCAAATTACTAATTATCAATAACTAATGAATGACCAATTGCGAATTATGGAGATAATCGATCGCCCTTCTCTACCTCCTACAAGTTCAGCTCAACCAGCTAGGGCCGCCCTAGTGAAACGCACGACACTGGAAACGGATGTCACGGCCAGCCTCAATCTAGACGGTGTAGGAACTTGCAAGGCGTCTACGGGGATTCCGTTTTTAGACCATATGTTGCACCAGATTGCTTCTCACGGATTGATCGATTTGGACGTGCAGGCGATCGGAGATTTGGAGATTGACGACCACCACACGAACGAAGATGTGGGAATTACCTTGGGCCAAGCCCTAGCAAAAGCTGTCGGCGATCGATCGGGCATTTCTCGCTTCGGACATTTCATCGCACCTTTGGATGAAGCTTTAATTGAGGTAGTGCTAGATTTTTCGGGACGCCCTCACTTAAGTTACAGCTTGGAAATTCCCAACCAGCGGATCGGCACTTACGATACTGAATTAGTGAAAGAGTTTTTTTCGGCGGTGGTGAACCACACTCAAATGACACTGCACATTCGACAGTTGCAGGGAGGAAATTCTCATCACATTGTGGAAGCGGCGTTTAAGGCATTTGCGCGAGCTCTGCGGATGGCGGTGGAAATCGACCCCCGGCGCGCCACTCGGATTCCGAGTTCTAAAGGGGTTTTGTAGTTTGGCGTTTGCAGTAGCGCTTCTGGGCTACTGCAAAGCTGTAAATTAAAATATATCTGCTATATAGTTAAAAACACCTTGACTTCCCTCGCCGTACTTCCCGATAAATTCAGCGATTAGTCGATCGCTACACCTTTCTATAGCTTCAGCAATAGAACTTTGTGCTAAAACTTGACTGGCGGATAGACGCAAAACTTCAAACAAATTGACAGTGAAATCAGTATCTTCACTGACAAAATCCCACAGTTCTCGACCTATTAAAGTTATCATTTCCGAATTGGGCAAAATTTGCTTCAGCAAACCAAGTGTTACAGTTTTATTAGTTCTTTTGCCGTAAGCTATACCAATATAAGCGCGATCGCCCTCGTTAATTTTTTCCTCAATTTTCGCAGCCCAATATACTATCTGGTCTTTATCCATATCATTCGGGCCACTTTTTACCTGTATCCAGCATTTCTCGCCATCACTGGTAGTTTTAATTGCGTCCCATCCTGACTTGCCGGGTGGGCTTTCTGCACTTTCAGAACAAGATATCAATAGTTTTTGAATAAAAAATCCCATTGAAGTGACAATAGATCTCGTAGCCGTCATATAAACATTAAGCCTGACAACTTCTTCTGGAGTGTCCAGATTTAACGCCCTGATTAAAAATGGGTTGGGATGAATTTTCCCTAAAGTCAGATTTTCCACCATAACTAGCTGTCGCCCAGTAAAATCTCGACAAATACTGGCTAAAAAATTTTCAGCGATAGTAAGTTGCAGCGAAAGCTTGCCTGAAGATATAAATGCTAAAATGCGTTCAATCTCATTAGGAGTAAATTTAAGAGCTCTTTTGCCAGAAATACTGCTGATACCGTTTCTAAGTGTTTGTGCTGTCAAACTCATGAATTCTTCTAAATCTGCAAAGTGACCCGCGAAAGATTGAGACTTTCTGCCAGGTAATCCCACTTCCTTTTCCAAGACAAATGTTAACAATTCATGAAGTTGATCTGACACTTTTATGTATCCTCAAGTTAAATTCAAGTTTGAGTTAGGCGAACAAGGAAAGTTGTTTAAATATTTCTCGCCCTTGTACTCGCTCGCCTTTAATGACCTGGTAAAGATATTCACCGATCGCCTTTCCCAATAATACAGGAACCGCATTCCCAATCTGTCGGTATTTAGAAGTTGTTGAGCCATGAAAAACCCACTCATCGGGAAATGTCTGAATTCGCGCGCACTCTCTGACACTCAAAGGACGTAATTCATCAGGGTGGCACATATCAGTAGCCTTTTGATGGGGGCTTGTTGTGACAGTAGGCGATGGTTTCTCCCACGCTAACCGTCGATAAAAACCCACTTTACCACCTTCAGATTTATATGCCCCTCCCATTGCTGCTGCTTTTAATTCGCTGGGTAAATCCTTCCAGTTTTGACCAGCGGTTAACAAACGCAAATACTTGAGGCGACTTTCTGAGTAAGGGACAAATTCTGGCGGAGAATCTACTAAATCCTTTAATCCTTCTCTAAGTGTCAGCCATTTTGGTTTTTTACCAGTACCTTTTTGACTGTGAGTTGGCAGGGGCAAAGTAACTGGATCGTTACTTTTATAACCAATAAAAATAACTCTTTCTCTACATTGAGGAACGCCATAGTCAGCCGTATTGAGCAAATCATACACAACTTCATAACCAATGCGTTTCATCTCGGTCAAAATCACTTGTAAAGCTGCACCGGGCATCTCATCAGCTTCTAACTGGGGGCAACCTAAACCTCTGCGATCGTGAGGTCGATGTCGAATCGGAGCTGACAGCAACCCCTTAACATTTTCCATGATAAAAAAGCGGGGTTTGATTTCGTCAACGATGCGTATAAAATCCATAAATAAGCTGCCGCGCGGATCGCCAACAGATCCCCGTTTTCCGGCTGTGCTGAAAGGTTGGCACGGGGGGCCACCAGTCACTAAATCTACTTCATCAGCGCGCAGAGGCCTATCTAAACCTAAGATTTGTCCGCCTTCTTCTAATAAAGTTTGGGCGTGGACTTCGCAAATATCTCTGGGTACAGCAGATACGGATAAATGAGGACGATTTAGAGAGATTGTTTTGGTAGCATCAGGTTCGATTTCTACTAAACTTACTGTCTGAAATCCTGCTTTTTCTAGACCTAAATCTAAACCGTAGGCTCCAGCAAAGAGACTAATAGTTATCGGTTGGTTGTTAATCACAGGTTTTTGCCTCAAGAACAGGTTGGATCATTGATCAAAATTAAGTTGATGAGAATTTATTTTAATGAACTGCATAGGGCGCAGAGGAAGCTGAGGAAGAAAAGAGAGATAATATAAGAGAAGACAGCACTTACGGAGAACCTCTATATGTAGGTGTGCAGTACACACATTACCGCTAAAAGCTCAAACCGGAATTGCCGCTCAATCTATCCAAACTTCGTCAAGAACCGGAAAGCATCGAGTACGTGACTCGCGCAAACGTAAGGCGAAGTATTGTAAAAAGCTTGCCAAGCAGCCGCTTTGTCTTCGTCGTACTTATCGGCTCTTTCCTGGTGTTTTCCTAGCCAATTCAGCCGCACCGCGTGACCGACTAATACATCTAAAACGATGTATTCTTCTACTTGCAATTCTGGGTTGCGCTGGGCGATCGCCGCCAACTCCATCAGCGCCTCAATATTGACTTGTCGGTATTCTGGCGCGACAATTTTATTCAGCAAATGCTCGATTTGTAGCGCAAAATTCTTTTCACCTGGGGTCATTTCCGATAAAATGATATGGCTATCTAAGCGATTGCGCCGCTCTAATTTGTCGCCAATTATCAAGCCTTTGCAGTGCCGCAGCAGTCCCCAAACACTCGGATAAAAATCCTTCGGTACGCGATTGACAGTACCTTCCATCTGCCGCTTCCGCCGCCATCCTCCCGCAGGCATTTGCGGTTCTTCGGAAACAGGCGCTACTACCCATTCAATATCTTTTTCCGGCTGTTTGACGCGCAGGGATTCTTGCTGTTTGAGGATTTGATTCATTTCCTCGTATTCTGTCAACACTTGGCGCAGGCGATTTTTGATTTCAAAAGGGCTTAGCTGCATTAAATGTTCGTAAGCTTCATTTTGCGTAACTCCCAATTCGCGGGCAAACTCGCTAGTCAGCAGCAAAATAAAGTAGCTAACTCTCAGCGTCAGCAGGCCTTTAAATAACTGCGGTTCGGCTTTAATTAACAGGCCTAGGTAGATGAGAATTTCTTGAGTTAAAACTCGATCGCGAATGTCTTCTCCGCAGAATTGGCGAATTTTTTCCATCACTTCGGTGTAAGATCCGGGTCGCGAAATTATCGAATCTTCGCTGTAGGCTTTCCCCACAGCAATCTGTTTTTGCCGCACCAAAATGTCTGTCACCGCATCGGACAAGCTGATATCAACCTTGTCCAGCAAACCTGCGGCATGGCGGATGACGGCCCATTGGATTTTTGATTGCGAACTTTCTCCAGCTTTTGTATAAACTTCGTTGAGCAAATCTACAACTTTAACTGTTTGTTCTGCACCGCCAAATCCTGTATCAAAATTTAATCCTTTGAGGCGAACTAACGTGTGCAGCAACTCAATTTGCTCGTACAAATTTTCTGAATCTCGCAGGCTAGTTAGCAAGAATTTAGTATTAGTTTCGCACTCTAATTTAAATTCTTGGGTGTGACCTAAAGGCCAAGTTTTTTCAGGATTGTAAGTGAGATAGCTGCGCGTTTCTACTGCACCTGTCACCGGAGATTCGGTAAATTCAAAATCGTGCATGAAATCAATTCTTTCGGTGCCAGCGGTCAGCATTAACTGCTTAAGATTTCCGAGTTTAACGGGCGTGTTCTTACAGTGTCCATCCCGGAATTCCTTCATTAATTCTAACAACGCTTCCCGGCCGGTGTCCAGCATCGTGTGAGTCAGCATCAGCGTTACCGTAGGGCGTCCCAACTGATACCAGTGGCGGTGAATGTGAGCTATTTCGCTCTTGATTTGAGATACTAAAAAGTGGTAATCTAAAGTTAAGTAAAACTCTTGTCGGTTCAAAAATGAGGGGAGAAATACGATCGCCTCTTCGCGAATTTTAAACACCCGAGAAGTTGTTAAACTCCGCAAGCGGCGCACGGGGCGACCGGTTAAGCCTAATTGGTCGTTTCGTCCAATTTGCGTGTAAATAGCTGATAATTCTTTAGTCTGGCGGACTTGAATTGGTTCTACCTGTTTGGGGGTTTGTGCGGCAATGCCGTTAGCGGCTAATTCTGCTTGCAAATCTTCGTCTTCCGCTAACAGTGCAATTTGCACTAAAGGTTCTCTGTGTTGGCCGACTGACAGATGCCTTCCCAGCGGGTCAATGTCGCCAACTGCGATTAATCCTTCGTTCAGTAATTGACCGAGAAAATACAGACTTTGCGCCCAAACTAGGGGAATATTTTCATTGGGTAAGCGCTGCTGGCTGCTGGGATTTAGCTTTTCTGCTTCTATATTTTCGGCGGGGACGTAGTACAATTCGGGTAGTAGCGGCAAACCAGAGCGATCGACTGCTAGAGATTCCAAACGCTGCTGGTACTCTTGCACTTGAGCTTGATTTCCCTGAAAGATGCCGTCCAAGAGCAAATAAGTGAAAAATAGCGGCCACTCGCATTCAATGTGCTCGAACTGCCTTAATTCTGTGGGTTCGTAGTGCAGGCGATCGGCATCTTCCAAGACTGTTTGGTGTCCGTCCCGCAGAAACCGCTTACAGCCGTATTTTCCTTGCAATTTGTCAATAATCTTATTTCGAGTCCGTTCTATTAATTCTCGATCTTCCACAGCAAAAGCCGGAAAACTAATCACACTCAGTAAAGCCGCATCTACTTCTTTTGAACTAGATTCGCGAGGCAAAAGCGATTCCAAAGTTATGCGACTTCTGGCAATTTCGTCTGGCAAAACGTGAATAACAGAGGCTTGAGAGCCTTTAATTCCAAACAAATCCAAGCCATTTATTGCTTCCAGCGCTGCTTTTGCCATGCCAACTGAACTGGCGTTCAATTCCGCATTGCCGCGATTGATTTTATGTCCTCTTTCCCAAATTCCGTAATCCGGCGTGCGGTAGGCTCTACCAATGTAGTAAACTAAATTTTGCACGAAATTGACTTCATCTATTGTAAAAATTACGTGCAGCCCGGAAGCCGTCATTTGAGCAAGAATTAATAAGAATATAGATGTAGCGTCTAACTGTAAATGTCCCCACTTGTCATCACCTACAACAATACTTCCAGTTTGAGTATTGTATTTAGCGTGCAGGGCATCTAGGGGCGACTGAGTATTTTTAAAATGTTCTACTTTACTCGATTGCTGCATCATCGCAAACAGCAAGCCGCGCATTAGTTTGACTGTGCTGTGTTCGAGTTCAAATGTTCTGCCCTGATCGCCATCAATTTTGCGGTAAGCTAAACCCAAACCCCAAACCGCGAGAATGCTGTACACGTTATCCCGCACCCAGGCATCGGTGTAGTCGCCGTGGGCGTTAACGGCGGTACTCGCCGGTAGCAAACCAGTAATTGGATTTTGGCGCTTGAGGATGATGTTTTTGATTTGCTGGTAGTAATAATCTAACCTGATTTGCCGCTGGGTTTTTGCGATCGCCATTTCGTTTTCCTTGTTTTTCCTGATGCGAGTAGATTTGGGGTGAATAGACTTTTAAATATATCAGAGATTAGATCATTACTCAAGTTATCCCAACACAAAAAGGTAATTGCCATGTCTACCCAAAACCACAATAACAACAGCGTTCCTTTCGTAAAAGTTGTCTACTCTACGGTGAAAATCAATGGTAAAATTGAGCTAGTACCGATGGAATGGTACGCTGACGGCTCTGTCAAAAAAATCGAACGCTAATGCTCGATCGCACTTGGCTGGCGAACTCTAATAAACTTGCGCGACCCGTCGCTTACAAAAAAACCGGTTTCTGGGCCACCGAACGATGACTTAACAGACTATTGGTGCCACAAACCGGGTTTTTTGCGTCCAAAACTGCTCTAGCGTCGATCGCCAATCTCAGCTAATTTAAATAACTAGGTGTGTAGGAATATCAAAGAAAAAATATGGATGTATCGCGCCCGCAATTTTCAGTGCTGGGACTACCAGTTCACATATTAGATGATTATGCAGGTTGGCTGATGCAGCGCCTGCATCAAGGGTTAGGAAGTCACGTCGTGACGCTGAATGCTGAAATGGCGATGCAAGCCGAGCAAAATCAGGCCTTAGCAGATGTAATCCGCAAAGCGGAACTGGTGATTCCCGACGGTTCGGGAGTGGTGCTGTACTTGCGGCTGCGAGGCAAACAGGCACAGCGCTATCCGGGGATTGAATTAGCAGAATCGCTGCTGCAACAAGCGGGAAAATTGCCGGATTCGGAACCACTATTTTTCTTTGGAGGTTCCCCGGGAGTGGCGGCTGCTGCGGCCGAAAATTGGCAACAAAAGGTTAACGGATTGTCGATTGCTTCTCAACACGGTTATCTTTCCGCAGATGAAGAAAAAGACTTCCGTGAAAGCCTCAAAAAAATGCAGCCAAAACTAATTTTTGTCGGCTTGGGAGTGCCTCGCCAAGAGTTTTGGATTGCCGAACACCGACACCTTTGTCCTGATTCAATTTGGGTGGGAGTAGGCGGTAGTTTTGATATTTGGGCGGGAACAAAAGACCGCGCGCCGGCTTGGTTTTGCGACAATCATTTAGAATGGTTGTACCGACTTTATCAAGAACCTTGGCGGTGGCGACGGATGTTGGCTTTGCCACAGTTTGCATTGAAAGCTTTGGGGAATTTTCGAGCTTAAAAGCTGCCAGCCTAAAATAGGTTCCTCGTGAGGACTAAACTTCTCACGAGGAACCTATTGCCCTTAGAAAATGTAAGGAGAATCGATCGGCTTTGCCCGATTAATCGCCACCAAAGTCTGGTAAATCAAAGCCGAAATCTCAGCGCGGGTAATATCCCGCTGCGGCGAAAGCCAATCGCGAGAAGGATAATTCACCACAATCTTCAAAGCAGTTGCTGTGGCGATCGCACTCAAAGCAAAATTAGGAATTTGAGAACGATCGATGTAAACTTTCAAAGAATCAGGATTGCCGCCCTTGAGTTCCAAACCGTTAACCAAAGACACGATCGCCTCACTCTTAGTCAAATTCTGATTCGGGCCGAACTTCAACCCCGGAAACCCCGCCAAAAAACCCCCCCGATTTGCCCGTTCGATCGCACTTCTGGCCCAAAAAGTAGCAGAAACATCAATAAAATTTGTAGCCGGCACCCTCGGAATCGGACTAAACGCACTCACCAACAGCGCCGCATATTGAGCACGATTTAAACTGTCATCAGGCCGAAAAGAACCGTCAGGAAAACCGCTAATTATATTCGCCGCAGCCAAAGCTTCAATAAACTTCTGTGCCCAATGTCCAGAAATATCGCTGAACACCGCACCCCCGATATTCGGATTGCCGCCGCCTTTTCTCACCGCAGCTTGCACAGCTTTCAAAGCATTCACTTTCCCGTAACCAAACCAATCGCTGCGACCGTTGTTAGGATCGTAATTTCCCAGGCGATTGCCCAACTGAGGATCGGGATCGAGATCGACAATTTTCTCAGCAGTTTGTTCGAGAATTCCCCGCACTTCCCGCGCCGTCAAACGGGGGTTAGCCGAAAGTATCAACCCTGCAACCCCAGCGACTACTGGAGTGGCGCTGGAAGTACCGCCAAAAGTATCAGTATAGTCCCCCCAGTCGTAGCCCCGATCGCCCACTCGATCGGCAGTAAACACCCCCAAACCGGGCAAATACTGCGTCACCTCCGGCGGCGTGCCGATATATCCGGTTTCTGGCAACCAAGTTCCCGGCGGCGCGTTGTTGCTGGGGGCGCAAACCGAGATGCTGGTGCCCCAATTGCTGTAAGCTGCTTTTTTGTTGAGGGAAGTGGAAGCGCTGACGGCAATTACGTCGGGGTGAACGGCAAATCCGTTTAGCCATCTAGTTTGACCCTCCACGACGTTGTTGGGCCAGCCTTTCTCGTTAACAGTACCGTTGACTGGGCGGTTGGCATTCCCGGCAGCGAACAGAATAACGCAGCCTCTGCCGCCCCGCCCTTGGGTTGCTGCTTTGGTGATAACGGCACTCTGCCGCAGGGAAAGGGGATAGTAAACTGCCGCAGGCCCCCAACTGCAAGAAATGACGGCGGCCCCTTTTTCGATCGCCCAATTAAATATTTTTTCGACAGAATTGTCATCGAGAAAACCACTGGTACGGATGGGCATCAGGGCGCATCCGGGGGCGACGCCGACAATGCCTTTGCCGTTTTCTTCTGCAACGGCGACGCCGGCACAACTTGTGCCGTGGTTGTCTGAGTCTGCGACTGGCATCGGGGAGGTATCGCCGTCTTTGAAATCGATGGGTGAGACGATTTTGCCTTGGCCTTGAAAATCTGGGTGGGTGATGTCAACTGAATCGTCGGCGATTGCAATTACGATCGATCGAACTCCGCGAGTCATGTCCCAAGCTGGTTCTGCATAAATTTGAGCACCGCCGACAACTTGGTTGCCGCCTTTGTTGTTGAGATACCACTGTTTGGGATAAAGCGGATCGCGGGGCGTGTAATGCTGCTGCGTCTCTACTAAAATGTTTGGTTCCGCTACGAGAACTTCTGGATATCTTGTCAGGCGGTTGGCAATTTTGACCGGGTTTTCTGTTGCTTGTTTTGTGACTTCGCAGACGAAGGTGTTGGGAATTCCTTCTACTGGTCGGACTATGTTTAAAGCTGCTGCATTGGCGATCGCCTTTCGCGATCGTTCGTCTACTTGTTCGGCAAATTGAATCGTAATTTGGTCGGTTAAATAAAAGAATGTACTCGGATTGTTCGCGGGGCAATAGACGTGGCTGGCAAAAGCTACGGCATCGCTGGCGCGGGCTGCTTGCATTGCTGCTTCTAGGCTAGAGGCCGCAACGAGATATTCTTCGAGATTGCTTTGGCCGATGCGGCGGTTGAGTTTTGCCCCAGTTGTTGCAGCCCAATCGTTTGAGGCTGATGCTGTTGATGAGGGGCGGACTGTAAAGCGATCGTCCGCTTTTGACAGCAGCAATTCGTCGCCGCCGCGCTGCAAAATCACTGCCAGACTTTCTTCTGGAACTCCCATTCCTTGATAATTTTGGAGAGTCTCGGAGGTCGGTTTGCTTGGTTGTACCATCAGAAATGTTCCTGTTTGACTTTGATGTCTATTTATCAAACATATTTATAAGCTGTCAGGCAGGTTTTTACCATGAGGGGTTTGAAACTGTAACTAACAGCGGTAGGGTGCGCCATAAGCGCCTTACTAACTCCTTTCGTCTCAAGCGAGAGAGACAAAAGTTTGTGTAGGATTCGGTTTCAATCGGCGATTTTTATTTGACGGCTGAGTATTTTTTAGATAAACCACCTCACAGAAAACTCGTTTTGAGCTTTTCTCCCGATCGCACCCTTTGACATTTCAACAAATTTGGTTTACACTTAGCCGGTTGCGATCACCAATGGTAAGATCGGCTCAAGCTAAATATTTTTTTAAAGCGCACAGGCGCAAAGTAATTTCATGGTATACTCTGGAACTGTTTGTTGGCTTCGCTCCACTGCCCGGATTACGATCGGGGCGATCGCAGCTTTTACCCTGTTGCAACCGCTCCCAGTCCAAGCACAGCAACCTTCTGGGCCAGAGAACCAACCGCAAATCGAGCCCGCCGACGACCCCACAGACCCCAACAATCTTCGCCCTCTGACGCAAGACAGCAGCCTGCTGAGCGTCCAAGGAGGCCAGCGTTTGATGACAGAAGCCAGCAGTGCTATTTCCAATCAGAATTATGCACTCGCCAGTCAAAAACTCCAAGAATCCCGCCAGATTTTCAATCAACTCTCCAACTTCTACCAACAACTGGGTAGCAGTTTTGCCGGAATTGACATCCGATTGGCCGAAAGCCACCGCACCAAAGCTGTAGAAACAGCCCAAATGCGCGACGAAGCTACCTACCGGCTGGCGTTGGTACACCGGGCGCAAAATAAGCCCGAACTGGCTGTACCCCTGCTGATTCAGATTATTCGATCGCAGCAGCCAACTCGCGACTTGGGCAAGAAAGCTTACCAGCAGTTACTGGAATTGGGTTTTGTGGATTCCCCCTTTCCCCGGCCTGCCAGCACTCAACCGAGCTCATCGACAAAATAGTTCCATTAAAATCTAAATTACAGCCGTTTATCAGAGAAACCAATGGTTACACCGTCTCAAGTAGCAGAAATGATTAAGGCAGGGTTGCCTGACGCTAAAATACAAGTTGACGATTTGACCGGTGGCGGTGACCACTACCAGGCGAGAGTCGTCTCTGCAGCCTTTGAAGGAAAAAGCCGAGTACAGCAGCACCAAATGGTCTACGGCGCTCTCAAACAGGCAATGGCTAGTGAAGCTATCCACGCTTTGGGCTTGGAAACCTTAACTCCCGCAGAATGGGAAGCGAAAAATCAAGTTGCTTAATTGTTGAGTGGCAATTGGGTATCACAAGTTTGTGCGGGTGTCAATAGGTGCTTGAAATACAACTGCTGCACTTACGCACAAAAACCAAAGAAACCGGGTTTTTTAACCGGAATCTATGGCTGTAACGAAAGATTTTCCTAAAAAACGCGGTTTCTGCGTCAGTCAACGTTTAAAAATTTTCAAACAATATTAGGACCTACCATGAGTACAACAGCACATCAAAGAATTGACGAGTTGGTTAAGCAAAACAAAATCATGGTGTTTATGAAGGGCAATAAGTTAATGCCCCAGTGTGGTTTTTCTAATACTGTGGTGCAAATTCTCAATACTTTGGGAGTGCCTTACGAAACTGTTGATGTTTTGGCAGACCAGGAAATTCGTCAAGGCGTTAAAGAGTATTCTCAATGGCCGACAATTCCTCAAGTTTATATCAACGGGGAGTTTATTGGCGGCTCGGATATTATGATCGAGATGTATCAAAAGGGCGAATTGCAAGAAGTTGTAGAAGTGGCTTTGGCTTCTTAAATTAGACCTAAAAAACATTTCCCCGACTTCTTAAAGAAGTCGGGGAAATAACAGCAATCGCGTTTTACGTTGAATTAGGTTGATTTACTTAATTATTCGTTACCAGGCAAAGCCTAGGAACGCAATGCAGTCGGCTAGGCATCGAATTTTTAGGCTCCCAAAGCGAGGCCAAGCCTGTGGACACCGGTTCCGAGGCATAGCCAGGGAACCCGTTAAAATTGCCAATTGCCAATTCCCAATTCCCAATTCCCAATTCCCAATTCCCAAATCATCAAGGGTTTATCAAACCGAATTTGCTATTTAATAGTAGTCTGATTCAGCCTGTGTCTGTGTCTGTGGCATTACAAAATTGGAGGGGTCGTGAATGTAACGCGCTGCTTCTTCCTCTAGTCTGTGAATCAGATAGGGTTCCAGGCCGTTGGAATGCCGCAGGGCTGCTAAATAGCCGTCTAAGTAAAGCCGCAGGTCATCGAAGCGATAACCTCTATTCCACATTTCGACGAGGGCGTCGGTGAGTTTTTGGTAGTGCCGGATTGTTTGGGTGTCTTGTAGCATGGTATGAGCTTGAAATCCTTTGTGGTTTGTATAATGACGGCGGGATTTAGGAACGGCCTGGATTGATGCTGAGTGGCTCAGCTTGAGGCTATTTCTAAATAAAAGTTTTTACCCTGCTCAACAGGCTACCCTCCATAAAAAATTTCACTCGTTGCAATGCAGTTGCTCGACTTTTTGCGCGCACCTAGATAATTCGCTGTGCGTTTAATGGAGTCGGGATGTGGCTGAATTTGACGGTCAAAGTGGCTGAGTGTTCCGGCTACCGAGCGAACGGTTGGAGGAATTCTAGTTTCACTTGCGCGATTTGTCAACCTCCTGGGAGTGGGGGCTGGGTCGGGGGGATCGCTTTTGGCAGGCGGTTGGGGCATGGGGTCGATCGTCTTTACACTGTCTTATTTTCATTGTAAGCTTACCGCCAGAATGATTTAACCTTTCTGCAGGCTGACCCTGCCAAATTAACCCAATCTTTAAAATTCCTACCCTAGGTATGTCCGCTGCTTTAAACGCAGCTCATGCTTGAGTAGCGATGGTTACAAAAGCTTGACAAAAGCTCTGTTAACCTTGTAGCAATTAGTGATATGGGAAGCTCGCCTCTGTGGAATCTGCAAGTATTTCAATTGTTGAAGGGAATCCGCACCTGCGATCGCTCTTGGGCTGGCATCTACAGCAAGTCGGTCACTGGGTGCATCAGTCAGCGGATATCAGTCACGCTAGGGAAATATTTTTCAGCCGCCAGCCAACCCTAGTCATTCTGGATGCCCAATTGCCGGATGGGGACGGTTTGGAATTTTGCCACTGGCTGCAACAGCAGCAGCAGTCGCTGATTTTGATGCTGTCGGCGCGGAATTCGGAATCGGATATTGTTGAAGGTTTGAAGGCGGGGGCAGACGATTACCTGACTAAACCCTTTGGGATGCAAGAGTTTATGGCTAGGGTGGAAGCTCTGATGCGCCGTAACCGGACGATGATACCGCCGGCGACGCTGGAGTGCGGGCTGCTGAAAATTGATTTGGTGCAGCGCCGAGTCAGGTTGTACGAGGAACATATTGAGCTGACTCCCCAGGAATTTAGCCTGCTGTACGTGCTAGCTCAAGCTGGAGGAGTGCCACTGTCGCGCTCGGATTTGCTGCGTCGCGCCTGGCCCGATGCTATTGATAACCCCCGGACGATCGACACTCACGTACTCTCTCTGCGTAAAAAAATCGAAATCGACCCGCGACAGCCGAGCCTGATTCAAACTGTGCGGAATGTCGGCTATCGACTCAATCTGGAGTTGTTGAATGGGAATCAACGGCTTTCTCCGCTGGTACCGGGAGCTGTGAGTTCTTAGACTACGATCGGGCTATAAGTCGGATTTTATTTTGAGAATTGATTGGCGATCGCATCTGTTTTTGCAGCCATAATAAAATCATTACGATGCAGTCCAGAAATCGCGTGAGTCCACCAAGTAACTGTAACTTTCCCCCACTCGGTTAGCAGTGCGGGGTGATGTCCTTCAGTTTCTGCTGCTTCGCCGACGCTGTTTGTAAAGGCGATCGCACTTTTGAAATCCGGGAATTCGTAGGTGCGTTCTATTTGGGGAATGCCCTTTTTTTCGATTAAATTCCAGTCGGGAATTTGAGGTTTGAGCTGGACAATTTCGTAAGCTGTGAGGCGGGGAGAGTTTGGGCGGCAGGCGGCACAGCGTTCTTTTGCTAAAGGTTCCATAAATTGCTTGTTAGCGAGAAGATGCTAAAAGATATTATAGACATCCTAAATCATTTGTGAATTTCTTACTCCCTCCCCTTGATAAGGAGAGGGTTGGGGTGGGTAAAAAATTTACGACTCCTGCAAGGATTGCTATATAGACATTTATAATCTGAATTATTTTGAACGGCAACTGTCCTTTAGGATTGACATCTTGCACCATTTTCAATAAGCTTTTTATGGGCGGCTAGGATGCCCAGCCCACAAGAAATTTACTCTTGGTGGAACAGGCACCTTGCCTGTGCTTGAGAATGGTGCAAGATGTGAGTTAGGAGTGACGCAGACATTGCGCTCAAAATCGTTCCAAAAACAGATGAGCAATCATTTAAAATTTCTGCAAATAATCGTTCACCGTGGAATCGCTTAACCGATAATATCAGGAAGGGGCGGGTTGATTTGGCTATCTCGGTGATATTGTAAACGTTGAGGAACCCGCCCCTCCAAGTGCGATCGCTCAACCGATAATTTTCTTAATCAAATCCAACTTACCTTTATAGGGAGCATAGCGCCATTTCAAGTCAAGCCAAAATGACTTTTGCAGCACGCTTTTGTAATGCGAAAAAGTATCAAAACTTGCTTTAGCGTGATAACTACCGATGCCGCTGTCGCCAACTCCGCCAAAAGGTAAATCTTTTACTCCCACTTGCATAACCGTGTCGTTGAGACAAACTCCCCCCGAAGAAGTTTCCCGCAAAACTCGCTCTTGTTTCTCTTTATCCCTCGAGAAACAATACAAAGCTAAAGGTTTGGGACGGGAGTTGATTTGGGCGATAGCCTCTCCGAAATCATCATACTCCAAAACTGGCAAAATTGGCCCAAAAATCTCATCCTGCATCACCGACGAATCCCAGGAAACACGATCTAAAACCGTCGGTGCAATATATCTATCTTCCGGCTTAACTTCCCCACCGACGACAATTTCTCCATCTTTGATAAACGCACTCAAACGGTCTAATTGCCGCTGGTTGATAATCCGCGAATAGTCGGGACTTGTTTGCGGATTGTCGCCGTAAAATTCGTGAATTGCTGTTTTAATTGCTGTCATCAAAGCAGGTTTAACTTTTTTATCAACTAATAGGTAATCGGGAGCGATGCAAGTTTGTCCGGCATTGAGAAATTTGCCCCAGGCAATGCGTTTTGCGGTGTATTCAACCTGAATGTCGGAGTCTACAATGCAAGGACTTTTGCCACCTAATTCCAAGGTTACAGGTGTCAGGTGTTTAGCGGCAGCTTCCATGACAATTCGACCGATTTTAGTGCCTCCGGTAAAGAAGATGTGGTCGAATTTTTCGGCTAGTAATTGTTGGCTTATTTCCACGCCTCCTTCGACGGCGGCTACGTAGGCGGGATCGAAGGTTTTGGTAATCATGTCGGCGACAACTGCCGAGGTGTGTGAGGCGATTTCCGAAGGTTTGAGAACTGCACAGTTGCCGGCGGCGATCGCCCCGACTAAAGGTGATATCATTAGCTGAAATGGGTAATTCCAAGGCCCGATGATTAACACTACGCCCAAAGGTTCAGGGTAAATGCGGGCTGATGCTGGGAATTGATCTATCGAAGCAGGCACTTTTCTCGGCTTTACCCACGATTTGAGGTTTTTGAGGGCATAATTAACTTCGGCAATCGATGCGATTTCAAGATAAGCCTCGAATTCCGGCCGACCCAGGTCTGCCTTGACAGCATCGACTATTCGTGATTGATTAAGTTCGATCGCACTTTTAAGTTTTTTCAGTTGTTCGATCCGAAAATCCACATCTTTCGTTTTCCCAGTCGCAAAAAATTGCCGCTGCTGCTGGATAATATCGCTGACGCTGATTACCATCTTTTGTCCTCCATGTCTATAAATAAATGTTACAACAGTAAAAGGAAAGTCGGGTAAAGTGCGATCGGTGTTAAAGCACAGACTTCTGAAATAAGTCTGCGATCTGGGCTTTATGCTATAACTTATAAGGTATTAATTGTAGATTTTTAATGTGAGTTAAGTCATGAAAATATCTAAGAACGATTTTTTTTTCTATTCCTGCTGGCTGCTTTGCTTGCTTGCAGTAGCAGGATGTACCTCTAAGCCCGCAAAGCAAGTTGTCATCTGCTCAAAAGACTTTACCGAACAAGCCATTCTCGCAGAAATTTTAGCACAGCACATCGAAGCTAAAACAGATATCAAAGTAGAACGAGAACTGAATCTCGGAGGTTCGCTTTGCCATCAATCCCTAACAGCAGGTAAAATCGATTTGTACGTCGAATATACGGGTACTGCTTACGCCAACCTGCTCAAACAGAAACCGATTTCTGACCCCAAAAAAGTCCTCGATTACCTCAAACAAGAATATCCCAAACAGTTTAAAGCAGAATGGACGGAACCGCTAGGATTTAATAACAGTTTTGCGATTATTGTGCGGGGAGACGATGCCAAAAAGCTCAATTTACAAACTCTCTCGCAACTTGGGAAAGCTTCACCTAACCTCCGGGCTGGTTTCGGCCCAGAATTTAACGAGAGAGAAGATGGGTTTCCCGGATTGGCTAAAACTTACGGGATTAAATTTCGAGAACAACCGAAGGAATTGCTGTTAGGATTGCTTTATCAAGGGCTACAACAAAAAGAAGTAGATGTGATTGCTGGTAATACGACGGACGGTTTGATTCAAAGTTTAGGTTTAGTAGTTCTCAAAGATGACAAGAACTATTTCCCGCCCTACGAAGCAGTTCCGGTTGTGCGATCGCAAGTTTTGGAAAAATACCCAGAATTGCGTCAAGTGCTCGCAGAATTGGGCGGCAAAATCTCCGAGGAAGATATGCGACGACTCAATTATCAAGTTGATAAGAAACAGCAGGAAGCTGGACAAGTAGCCCAGGAGTTTTTGCAGCAAAAGCTGGGCGAGTCAAAGCCAGTCAGTCCGCCCAAATAAAGGGTTTCATTGTTCTGCCTGTTTGCTGAACCCTATTGTGGTTAGCTATACTATGAGTTAGACTCATATAAATAAATGAAGGTATAAAGCTATGACAACTGTCAAAACTGCTATCTCATTGCCAGCATCTTTATTTGAACAAGCCGAAACAAAAGCTTTGCGAAATGCAAATTTCTCAGAGTTTTTTAATCGAAATAGCCCTTGAAGAATTTATCCGCCGCCGCGAAAATCAACAACTGTTAGAAAAAATTAATGCTGCTTGCGAAGCACCTCTCTCTGAAGAAGAACAAGTTTTGCTTCGCAAGATGACTCCCTCTCATCGCAGGCTGGTGGAAGGCGAATGGTAATCAATATTTTCCAAGCTGCAAAACAGGAGCTTTTATCGCTTCAATCTGGGACTCGGCCACTTCAACTGTAATTGCTTCGATATTGAAACCCTCTAAGCTATAACCGTCTTCTTCACCTTCCGGCATCTGGTAGTGTTCAACGATAGTTGCTGTATCACCTTTTTTTAGGCCATACTTAGGAATGTCTTCTCGCAATGCTACCTGTGAAAATAGTTTAAATTTCATGGGGCTTAACCTCTTGTCAATCAGGAACTAATGTAACAAATCTGGTTTCGGATGGAGTAACGATCCAAACGGTTTTAACTTGTAAAATCGTACCATTTGGACCAGTTAAACTGCCTTGAATTATGTACTTTTGACCGTATTTGGTGTTTTCCATTAGCTCCGCTTCCAGGGGAAGTATCTGGCTTCTTAAATCTCGATCGAGCTGTTGCCAGTTTTCTATGCTGTAACCACCTCGATCGAGAAACTGAGATTTGTCGTCTTTAGGAAGCCGGATTAATAAATAGTTGGTCAGCTTTGCTGAAGGAATAACCGAGTTAAGGCTGAGTTTTGCCATAGGAAGACTTTTCTCTTAAGTCCCTTCACTGAGCCTCCGCAAATTCAAAATGTCGCTCATCTTTTTAATTTGCATACAAGTGCGCTCGAACTGTTGTTTATCCTGGATATCCATGCACAAGTCAATTAATGCCGGCAATCCGGGATATGTTTTGACTTGAGCGCTGCGGACGTTTACTTGGTTGTCCTTCAAATGCGATAAAACATCATTGAGAACTCCCACTCGATCGAGGGCTTCAATTTGAATATTAACCGGATAAGTATTTGGTCGAGATTCATTGCGGTTGCTGGAATTCCAACTCACAGGAACCAACCGATCCCCAGGTACGCTCTCAACATTTGAACATCGTTGTCGGTGAATCGAAATTCCGCGAGTGCGAGTCACAACTCCAATAATTGATTCCCCAGGAATCGGACAGCAACAGCCGGCTAAATGGTAGAGCAATCCCTCTACACCTGCGATGGGCGATTTGCTCGGAGATGAACTCGGTACTGGTTTCGGTGTCGTCGATGCAGGTATGAGCTGGGGCACTTCGTGCGTTCCTGCAGGAGCAGCTTCAATTTTTTGCTGCACTTTTACTAAATCTCGCAGTCGATTTACTACGAGATTTAAGGTAACTTCGCCGTAGCCCAAACCGGCGATTAAATCTTCGACGCTGTGGTAGTTGCAGCGCTGAGCCACCGATTGCATGGGTTCAGATTTCAGCAAAGATTCTAATCCGTTTTTACCTAATTCTTTTTCCAGTAATTCCCGCCCGCGAGCAAGATTTTCATCTCGGTGCGATCGCTTCAACCACTGACGAATTCGGTTTTTTGCTCCGTTTGTCTTGACAAAATTCAGCCAGTCGGAACTGGGATGACCATTTTTTTGGGTCAAGATTTCTACAATATCGCCATTCTTTAAAACCTTGTCTAGTGTTACCATTCGCCCGTTGACTCTGGCACCGGTGCAGTGATTACCAATTTCGGTGTGAATGCGGAAAGCAAAATCTACGGGAGTTGACCCGCTATTGAGAGCAATTACGTCTCCGTTAGGAGTAAAAACGTAAATATCTTCGTCGAATAAGTTGTCCTTAATGCTTTGTAAATATTCGCGATCGTCTTTGAGGTCGCTTTGCCATTCTAGGAGTTGTCGCAGCCAAGTAAATTTTTCGTCGTCGCCGGTGACTGTTGTGTTAGAACCGCCAGTTTCTTTGTATTTCCAGTGCGCGGCAATGCCGTATTCTGCAATGTGGTGCATTGCTACGGTGCGAATTTGCACTTCGATGGGGCGGCCACTGGTTCCGATTACTCCGGTGTGCAATGATTGATAGCGGTTGGCTTTTGGTAAACCGATATAATCTTTAAAGCGGCCGGGAATCGGGCGGAAAGAATCGTGGACGATCGCCAAAGCCCGATAACAGTCATCATTGGTTTCTACGATGATCCGCACCGCCGCAATATCGTACACTTGCTTAAACCCTTTTTGGCGGCGCTGCATCTTCGCGTAAATCCCGTACAAATGTTTGGGACGCCCGCTAACTTCATAGCATTTAATGCCTAAATTGTCAAGCCTTTCTCGCAAACAATCTGTGACTTCTGCGAGTTGAGTTTCTCGATCGGCCCGCTTCTCGGCCACCAATTCCTGAATTTCGCGGTAAGCTTCGGGTTCCAGGTATTTAAACGCTAAATCTTCCAATTCCCACTTAAAGCGGCCGATACCCAAACGGTTTGCTAGGGGAGCAAAAATATCTCGGGTTTCTAAGGCAATACTGCGCTGCTTTTCTTCGGACAAATGCTCCAAAGTCCTCATATTGTGCAGCCGATCTGCGAGTTTGACGACAATGACGCGAATATCTTTAGCCATTGCTAGGAACATTCGGCGGAAATTTTCCGCAAGGCGCTCTGTTTTGCTGGAAAAATTAAACTTAGAAAGCTTGGTGACACCTTCAACCAACTGTCGCACTTCCGCGCCGAACCGCTGTTCTATTTCTTCGAGAGTAATATCTGTATCTTCAACAATGTCGTGGAGGAAGCCGGCGGCAATCATGACGTTGTTGCCGCCCATATACCGGAGTATTCCAGCCACAGCTACCGGATGGCAAATGTAAGGTTCTCCCGATTTGCGGTATTGTCCTTCGTGCAAGTCGCGGGCAAATTCAAAGGCCCGACAAATTAAGCTGTCGTCAGTCGAACAATTCGGGTTAGAGCCCCCATCCGGCTGCGATCGATTATTCAGGCATTCTTGCAGCCAATCGGGAACTACGGCAGGATCGATCGAAGGAGAGGGAGTCAGAGTGTTCGCGTTCATGGGGTACACCTTTAAAACTTAGAAATACAAATGGTTAAAAGCCGGTTTCCGGTTGAATTGCCGAAATTATGTGTTTAGCTATACTAAACTAATTGAATGCCACAATTTGCAATTCAAAAAAATAGTCGATTTTTCTCAAACTATACCTATGTAATCCGGAGTCGCCCCCCCTCGGAGGTAGGAAAATATAGTGACACCACTGCCGCCGCCGCAGTCTGTCGAACGAGGAAAATCGGGTAAAATCAGCAGATTTGGGCGGTAGCCGTTGAGGTTGCGGGGGATCGGCATTTACCGGCAACGCTAAACTAAAAGCAGCAGCCAGAAGGGTAGAGTTAGGGCAGAAAATCGAAAAAAGTTCTCACAAAACAGGGAATTGCTCCAAAAACGCACCGCTTCCCTCCATATGAGCAAACTTAAGTAAGTATCTACTTTGATTATAAATACAAATTTGTTTACAAAATCATGATATTGTCCGAAGACCGCCGCCAGTGCTACCAAGAATTACAGCAAGCACTAGAACAACTACAAAGAACTGCTGCACAGGATAATGTGGATCGGGTCGCGCTGGCGATCGAATACACAAAAGTGCAACAATTTTTCGGAAACCAAATTATGAGACCCGAAAGCGATGAGTTAGACGCCTCAGAAACACCCCCAGAGCAGTCCTATTTGACGGAAATTCACAAGCAACTGCGGTTATTGGGGACAGATGTCACCTTTTTGCAAGCGTCGCGCCAGCCAGCGACAGCAAAGGCGAGGCAAACTGCGGCGATCGCGCGGCTCAACACGCTAATTGGCTACTGTGGCGCGCTGCTGCAAAAAAATTCTGGTTCTTCAGGGCCCGCCTAGATACAGAATTAATAATTGAATTAACAGGGAATTAATAAGGCAAGGAGAAATAAAGCGGTGGAATGTCCAAAATGTAAACATCCCAATTTAGAAGGCGGTACCTTAGCCGGCCGTATGTCGGTGCAGTGGTGTCCCAACTGTTACGGTATCTGGATTCCAGGCCGAGAATACGAAGCTTGGCAAAAAGAGCAAAGCCAGTGGTACAACAAATCAGAGAAGCCTGATGCGACAGCGACTCTCGGCATAGAATTCACGCCGTCTCCCTACGACAGCAAAGCAGCGCTGTGTCCCGAAGACGGTCACTATCTGTCGCGGGCGAAAGTTCCTTTCAGCAGAGTGCCCTTTTACATAGAGCGCTGTATGTTGTGCGGGGGCATTTGGTGCGATAACGGCGAGTGGGACATTCTCGAAAGTCTGGGATTCCACACCGAGATTGACAAGATGTTTTCTCCGAATTGGCAAGCTAAGGCCCGCGTGCAAGAACTCGCCTCTAGGGAACGTCAAGTGCTGACTGAGAAGCTGGGGCCGGATATCGCCGGATATGTATTGGAACTCGCGGAAGTTTTAGCAGACCATCCTCACGCAGATTGTGCCGCTACTTACATACTGCGGAGAGCTGAGTTGAAGCGAAAGGAAATTTAGTCTGTTGGCTGTTGACAGTTGGCTGTTGACGGTTGACTGTTAACGGTTGACTGTTGACTGTTGTTAGTAAGCGGTTGGTGGGTTAATGATGTAGTGATAAAATCTTTGTTTGTAGCAATTTCTATTGGTATTTACAAACTGTGGACGGTTGACTGTTGACTGTTGTTAGTAAGCGGTTGGTCGGTTAATGATGTAGTAATAAAATCTTTGTTGCTAGCAATTTTTATTGGTATTTACACCAGCATATCGGTCTCTTGCCAATCACTAATAAGCCCTGAAAAATACTAATAACTAACAACTAACCGCCAGTATATTGATAAATAATAAATAACAACAGACAACAGTCAACAGTCAACAGACAACAAACAACAGACAACAGACAACAGACAACAGACAACAGACAACAGACTAAGGACTAATGACTAATGACTAATGACTCTTCTCTATTTTCAGTTGACAATTTGCGAGTAGCTTATCCTCAGCGGCGAGGCCAATCTGGTTGGGCCGTTGACGGGGTTTCCCTGACGCTGAAACCGGGGGAAAAGCTCGGATTAGTTGGGGAGTCTGGCTGCGGTAAGTCAACTTTGGGAAGGGCGGCGATGCGGTTGCTGCCGGATTCGACGCTGATTGAGGGGCGAGTTAGTTTTGCTGGAGAGTCGGTGTTTGATATGAATGCTTCGCGGCTGAGACAATTTCGGGGCGAAGCTGTGGCATTGATTTTTCAAGATCCGATGACTCGTCTCGATCCTTTGATGACTGTAGGAGAACATTGCATCGAGACTTTGCAAGCTCACAGACCGAATTTGGATCGCAAGCAAGCTAAGAAACGGGCGATCGAAACTCTGGAAGCTGTGAAAATTCCCGCGTCTCGCTGGTCGCAATTTCCCCACGAATTTAGTGGCGGAATGCGGCAAAGAGTAGCAATTGCTTTGGCTCTTTTGCTCGATCCCAAATTAATTGTGGCGGACGAACCGACTACAAGTTTGGACGTAACTGTAGCTGCCCAGATTTTGCAGGAATTAACCAGACTTTGCGAGGAACGGGGAACGGCTATTTTGTTGATTTCTCACGATTTGGCGATGGTGGCTGAGTATTGCGATCGCATTGCGGTGATGTACGGCGGTAAAGTCGTAGAAACAGGGCCGGTGCAAAACGTGTTTGAAAAGCCGCAGCACGAATATACTCGATCGCTCCTCAAAGCAGCTTTGCACATTCAAGCCGATTCTGACAAAGGATTAGCATTCGAGGAAATCAGGACTGAAGCCGTTACTGCAAACTCAACAAATTCGCCTCTTTTGACCGTAACGAATTTGCAGCAACACTACAGTTTAGAAAGCAATTTATTAGATCAGTTGTTTTCCAGGAATCGCCAGGTAATTAAAGCAGTAGACGGCGTTAGTTTAGAGCTAGAACGGGGAGAAACCCTAGGGCTGGTGGGGGAGTCCGGCTGCGGCAAAAGTACCTTGTCACGCACGATTTTGCAGCTAATTACCGCCACTGGTGGCAAAGTGGAATTTCAAGGAATAGATATAACTGCCCTGAACCGCGATGCTGTGAGGAAGCACCGCCGCGAAATGCAAATGATCTTTCAAGACCCCCACGCTTGCCTGAATCCGATGATGACTGTTGGGCAAAGTATTGCTGACCCTTTGTTTATTCACAAATTAGCTAAGGGCAGTGAAGCTAAAAAACAAGTAATCCAAATGTTAGAGCGGGTGGGTTTAACTCCAGGGGAGGATTTCTTTCGTCGCTATCCGGGGGAATTGTCAGGAGGACAACAGCAGCGAGTTTCGATCGCCCGCGCTTTGATTACTCGCCCGCAACTGATAATTTGCGACGAACCTGTGAGTATGTTAGATGCCAGCGTGCAGACTCAAGTATTAGAGCTGATGTTGGAGTTGAAGCAGGAATTTAATTTGACTTATCTGTTTATTACGCACGATTTGTGGGTGGCGAGATTTTTTTGCGATCGTATTGCGGTAATGAATGCCGGAAAAATTGTTGAAATCGGTAAGACTAGGGATATTTTTACTAATCCGCAGCACCCTTATACTCAGCAATTATTGCAGGCAGCTCCTTTACTGGCTCGAACTCAATAGAAAGGTATAAAATTGGGGCCATCTAATTTCTGTCACGGGCTTCTAGATGGATTTCGGAAATTTCCGGTTAAATTGGTTAAAGTTAAGGGATACTTTTCAAATCCTTCCACCGACACCAAGCACGATATGGCAGAATCTGACCTAGGCAGTTTTGCGGTGGCACCCGAAGCCTCATTCGCGATCGCACAAGATGAAGACACCGAGATCGATCGTCCCACGGTAACTCGCTCGTCAGCATACAACAACTGGTCTGCCGACGATCCAGTGGGAGCTTTGTTCAAGGAAATGGCTCGCTATCCTCTACTGACTGCCACCGAAGAGGTGGAGTTGGCGCGCCGCGTTCAAGAATTGGTAGCCCTGGATGAACTAGAACAGCGTTTGCAGCAGGAATTAGACAGAGTGCCGACAAAAGCTGAACTCGCAGCGGCTTTGGGAGTGAGCGAAACTCAACTGCAACAGCTTCGCCACCAGTGTCAGTCGGCGAAACGGAAAATGATCAGCTCGAATTTGCGCTTGGTGGTTTCGATTGCCAAACGCTATCTTAATCGGGGCGTGCCTTTTCTCGATTTAATTCAAGAAGGAGCTTTGGGTTTAAACCGGGCAGCCGAAAAGTTCGATCCGGAGAAGGGTTACAAGTTTTCTACTTATGCCTATTGGTGGATTCGCCAAGGAATTACCCGGACAATTGCCAATCAAGGGCGGACGATTCGCTTGCCTGTTCACATTGTCGAACAGTTAAATAAACTCAAAAAAGTTTATCGAGATTTGAAGCGTTCTCTTCAACGCAATCCAAGTGAAACTGAACTCGCTAAAGAAATGCAAGTTTCTTGCGAACAGCTTCGCTACCTCCAGCAAGTACGCCGGCAATCTTTGTCTCTCAACCACCGCATCGGCTCAGAAGAAAGTTCGGAACTTTTGGATGTTCTCGAAGATAACGCGACGCAATCTCCAGAAGCTCAGATGAATGAGATGATGATGCGCCAAGATATTTTGGAGGTGTTGGACAGTATTTTGACTGAGCGGGAAAAAGAGATTGTTGCTATGCGTTACGGTTTGCTGACCGGCGAACCTTACACTTTAGAAGAGGTCAGCAGTTTGTTCAATTTGTCCCGCGAACGAGTCCGTCAAATTCAAAATAAGGCAATGCGAAAGCTGCGCCGCCCTCAAGTGACGGAACGATTGAAGGGCTGGTTGAAATAAGCAAAAAAAATTGAGTTGGCATTTTGAAAAATCTTAAAATTATTGTGGGGTGGCACTCCGAGGCTATCGAAAATATGCTGGTTCAAGGTGGAAAAAATTAATAAAAAATTACAAATTAAAAATGTCTTAATGTGGTATTTTTAATTGTTGATTGTCGCTTACTATTTACTTATTTATGTCTTCAGAGGTAATTTTGCGTCCAGCTACCCGCGCCGACGTGCCGGTGCTGTTTGATTTGATTAAAGCTTTAGCTGAGTACGAAAAATTATCTCATGCCGTTACTGGCAATGCCGTTGATTTGGAGCATCATTTGTTTGGCGATCGACCTTTTGCTGAAGCGATTTTAGCCGAGTGCGAAAATCGAGTGGTGGGCTGGGCGCTGTTTTTTTACAATTATTCTACTTTTTTGACTCAGCCGGGAATTTATTTGGAAGATTTGTTTGTGATCCCTGAGTTTCGAGGGCGGGGAATTGGCAAATCTTTGATAGTTTATTTAGCGCAGTTGGCGGTTGAAAGGGGCTGCGGGCGTTTGGAATGGAGTGTTTTGGATTGGAATGAATTGGCGATCGGATTTTACAAGGGTATCGGTGCTGATGTGATGCCCGACTGGCGGATTTGCCGGGTTGCGGGCGAGTCTTTGGCAACCTTGGCATCGAAGTAATTCAGGGCGGGCTAGGAGCAACGCCCCACAAAAAATTCATCTGTTGTGGAACAGGCATCTTGCCTGTGTGTGGAACAGGCATCTTGCCTGTTAAGCTAAAAGGCCACACTCCGGTTAATTAATACCGACCTACTTAAGTGGCAAAAATATAGGAAAATTTAAGTAACAGTAGATTTTGATTGAGAGAGTAGATCGTGATTATTTGGGTAAACGAGCAAATCGATCCGTCTGGCATTCTTTATTCTTGCATTGCTTGTTGCGATGAGAATCAAGCGAAGGATTGCCACGAATCTTTTGAGAAGAATTTGACGGCAGAGCAAAAACAGCAGGGCTGGGTTGCTACCTTGCGGACTGTTAGTTCTTGGGATGAGGTGCCTGTTAATGCTTTGAAATTGAATTAATGAGTGCAAGTCGTCAGCAGCTTTAGTCTCCCCCTGTTTCCCTTCGCTCGAAACGGCAGGAAAACGTGGGACATCTGTTTGAAAAAGGCAAGATAGCTCGATCGCACATTGGTCAAATTAACATAGGTTTGGTAAATCTGAAGGTAAAAAGCTGCAATCGTTGGGGGCTGCCAGTCTGAGGATTGTGCCTGGGAAGATGCGGGGATTTGGGCGGATTTTTTTGGGCCTGGAGTCCTGCGAACACGCTAGGACTAAAAAGCGTGCAAGTGCGATCGTTTTCGAGGGCTCCGCTAACGACAAGTCGCATTTTTCCAACGGATTTTAGCATTATTATTAATAGATAAAGGCATTTCAAATTGTCAAGTTAACTTTTTATGATTGAAACCTTATTTCACGCTTATACGCCTCTAGTTATCTGGACGGGCTTGGGACTGCTGCTGTTTCGGTACATCCCAGTTGATTTTCCCAAGCTGCTGAGCCACTTTCTTTTCTGGATTGGGATACCGCTGCAAATTCTAGTTTTAGCCCGTCAGAGCGATTTTTCGGGTGCTGTGGGATTCACGCCGGCGATCGCCATATTCGTGTTATTTCTGAGTACGAGTTGTGCTTGGCTGACTTGGGTATTATTGCGTAGGCTGAGTGCTGCTCACATCAAAAAGCCCTATTTTCAGGGCAAAAATTCTCTAATAAATTTATTTTTATTAAATTTTAATTCCCTGAAGCGATCGAGCCAAGGCAGTTTTCTCCTAGCTTCGATGTTAGGGAATACGGGCTTTGTTGGATTAGCAATCACCCCGTCTATCATCAGCAGCGATAACAACAACTGGGCTGTCTTGTACAGCGTCACTAACAATGTTATTGGAACTTATTGTTTCGGTGTATTTATTGCTAGCTATTTCGGGAACTCCGAGCAAAAAAATCACTGGTGGACTCAGCTCCGGGACGTGCTGACAGTTCCCGCCCTGTGGGCATTTTTAATTGGTTTTTATACTAGAAACATCCCCCTGCCCGAGACAGTGGAATCGGGATTGCAGACTGCTGTTTGGGTGGTAATTGCCAGTGCTTTGCTGTTGGTTGGCATCCGGCTGAGGTCTATTAAGAAATGGGAAAGTTTTGAACTGGCGTTAATCCCGTCGCTGTTAAAAGTGGTAATTGTGCCGGTGCTGATCGGATTGGGTGCTAGTTATTTCGGATTGAGCGGCGATCCGAGGTTCGTGTTGGTGTTGATGTCGGGAACGCCCACAGCTCTTTCCGTGCTGATTTTAGCAGAAGTCTACGAGCTCGATCGCGATTTGTTAGCTAGCAGCATCGCCATCACTTCTGTCGGGTTGCTGTTGATGCTTCCGCTGTGGTTAGCTGGGTTTAGTTGAAGTTGGGCGATCGCGTGGGAGTTAGAAACCGGGTTTCTTCTCAAAATCTCGGTAAGGATGCGTAAATTATCGCAGAAACCCGGTTTCTGGGATTTGGAGGGCGTTACTAAAACAGGAAATAAACCCAACACTAATGATTTTTGCAAGACTTTTGAGAGTTGGTCTAATATAGAAATAACTTCTAGGAGGTTAGAGGCATGACAAGCATATCCGACGAACAAACAGCTATCATCCGTACAGAAAGAGGACTGACGATCGCAGGTACGCGCATCACTATCTACGACATCATGGACTATGTGACGGCTCAATATCCGCCTAAGTTTATCAGGGATTGTTTGACCTTACAGAGGAACAAATTAACGCGGCTTTAGCTTATATTGAGGCAAATCGCGCCACCGTTGAAGCTGAGTATCAAATGGTTCTTAAGGAAGCTGAGGAACTGCGGCTGTATTATGAAGAAAAAAATCGCGATCTGATTGCCCGAATTGCCGCCGGGCCACCAATACCAGGAACCGAAGCTGCTTGGGAAAATCTTCGAGCCGCGAAGGCCAAACTTGATGCTAAAGCATAATTTTTTTGATCGATCGTAATCTCAACGGACACGCCCTAATTTTGTTTTGCTCTCTTGCTAATCAAGGTTGGCTTGATATCATCCCAATTCGTTTTATCACCTTAAAGGAGATTGGTTTAATATGTTAACTAAATACATCCAAGCTGCCATGAAGCAAGCTAAGTATGAAATTTTCCCTGATGATGGGACTTTCTACGGAGAAATTCCTATCTGTGAGGGAGTCTATGCAAATTCTGTAACTCTCGAAGCTTGTCGAGAAGAATTGCAAGAGGTATTGGAAGACTGGATTTTACTTAGTCTCACCCTGAAACTTCCTTTACCTGTCCTTGATAATATCGACCTTACAGTTACCAAGGAAGTTGCCTGATGCCTCCTTTAAAACCAGTCCAACGTCGAGACTTAATTTATTATCTGAAACAACTGGGATTTGACGGCCCCTATTCGGCAAAAAGGCATCAGTTCATGTTGAAAGATAACCTTCGCATTACCATCCCCAATCCTCATCAAGGTGATATCAGTGCCAACTTTTTAGCTAAGATTTTGCGACAGGCTAAAGTTGATATTAGTGATTGGGAGAACCTCTAAAGTTGAGAGGGTTTTGTCAATTATATTAAATAAAACGAGCGATCTTCTTCTGCTACTGGGTATGGTAGGGGATGGGCGATCGCAATTTGATTGCCAACAAATTTAGAGTGTGTCACCTGGGATAATTAATCGTTTTGGTGAAAAATTGCAACGTGACATACCCTACTACTTGCTGGTAAAAATTATCCGATTGAGTAATTTTCAGTGGTGTTTTAATTAACTAAAGCCAAGAGAGTAGCAATATTTTTCTGGACTTTATTTTCCTTTTCTCTTTTCTCTTCTTCTCTTTTTAATCTCTCTTTCTCTTCTCTTTCTTCTTTAGTTACTTCACGATAAATCAAATAACCAGCCGTTGTCGCTGCTGCTGCGGCAGCTACCCAAGGTAGAGCAAGTGCCAATCCTCCCAGAGCCAAGCCACTAGACAAGCCACCTTGACCCGAACCATGTCCATGAGGTGCATGATGATAGTGAGTTTGATGGAGCATTTCACCTGTACATAGGGCTTGCCAAAAATGCCATCCACAGTAAGGTAAGTGTCCTTTTAGTGCAGTTTCCCACGAAAATAGATCGTCATAGTTTAACCAATAATCTCCTTTATACCAACCTACATTTCTAATAAATTGTTGATAATTTCCCTGGTTATAGATTGCTTTTTGTGCGCTAAAACCAAAGTAAGAATTACTAGAGTCTCGCCATAATCGATCAATCTCATTAATTTTTTGAGCGGAGAGATTATCAACATCTAAATGTAAATATTCATAATATTGTTTAGAAGATATTTTGAACATTAAAGCTCGGGTCAGCTCATCAGCTTCTTTCCAACTATTTGCTGCTAATCTTTCTTTGAGCGAAGTCATTAATTCGTCTTGGTTACGCCCCATAAAAGAAAGATAAAATTTATCAGGGAACCTAGTTGTTTTAGACATAAAATTCTCCCTCTATTTGGTTAAGCTAGCTCATGTTTTATTCCATAATTTTATTTTGTACGTTTCACTCCGATATGACAACTCAAAACGGTCGCATTTAGTACACAATTTTTATAATTGAACTGAACCAATTTTAGTAAAAATCAGTAGAAGTCAGTTGACAAAGTAGGATTTGGTAGAATATAGTACACTAAACCTCGCTCAACGCTGACGTATGAATGTTGAAGATGTTGTACAATGGATGAATAATTTGATTGTTGACAAAACTGGAGAACATCTCACACCCGTACAGGAAGCAATAGTGACGGGTGTTTGGCAAAGACAGAAATATCCTCAAATAGCTAAAGAGTTTAATTGCAGTGAATCTCACGTTAAAAAAGAAGCGGCGAAGTTATGGGAAAAGTTGCGTGAGGAATTAGGAGAAGACCTCAATAAATTTAATTTTCGTTCTAATTTAGAAAAAAGACATAAAATTTCTCAATCGTCCCAAGTGGGCGACAGTTTCTTACAAGAAATTGATATTAATATTTGTGGTCAATTTATACAAAATATTAAAAATGCAGAAGCACGATCGCCCTTTCCCCCTGAATCTCCCCAAAATCAAGCCCGATCGCCCATAATCGATTTAACAGACGCACCCGAACTCCCTTACTTTTACGATCGCACCTCAGAACTCTCCACCCTCAAACAATGGATATTACAAGCCCATACCCGCTTGATTACCATCTACGGCTTAAGTGGAATTGGCAAAAGTGCGATCGCCCTCAAACTCATCGAACAAATTCAAACCGAATTTGATTATATTATTTGGTTAAGCCTCGCTGACACACCCACACTTTCAACCCTCCAAACCGAACTCAAGCAATTTTTTGGGCGATCGCCACAACCCCCATTACCCACAGTCATCGATTATTTTCGATCTTCTCGCTGTTTAGTAATCCTTGATGACGTACAGAATATTTTTAAAAGCAGTCAATTAGCAGGTCAATATTTAGCAGGCTATGAAGACTATGGCAAATTTTTTAAACAAATTGCCACATCCTCTCATCAGAGTTGTTTAATTATCCTCAGTTGGGAACAACCCAGAGAAATTACTGCTTTAGAAGCACTAAATCGACCTGCACGAACTTTACACCTCAAAGGGTTAGGGGAAGAATCGGCAGAAATTCTCAGAGAAAAAGGATTAGCAGATGAGGAAAAATGGTCAGACTTGATCGCCATTTATCAAGGTCATCCTTCCTGGTTAAATATCATAGCTTCAACAATTTTAGAATTCTTTGACGGTAGCGCTTCCCGGTTTTTAACAGATAACAATGATATTTATTTAGGTGACTTAGAAACCATGTTAGAATCTCACTTAGAGCGTTTATCGGAGTCAGAAAAAAAGGTGAGCCATTGGTTAGCAAGTCAAGATAAAGCGGTAGATATTTCCCAAGCACCTGCCGATATTGAGTTATCTAAATCAGAATTTTGGCAAGCCATACAATCTTTAGCGCGGCGTGGCTTACTGGAAAAAGTACAAGTAGGAGTGGGAGCGCTATTTTTACTCAATCCTGTATTTCAACAATACATTCAATCCAAGTCAAATCCTAGCAGTATCAAACTGTAACATCGATCGCACTTCTCAACTTCTACATCGATCGCATAAAAGCATTCACCGCATCATATCGATCCGCCATCCGCGAATAAAACTCGATCGATCGCAAATCCAACTCCGGCAAAAGTTCGCTCTTACTCACCAACTCATACCCCGTAGAACGCAAGCAATAAACCGAAATTACCCCATCCTCCCAGAACCAAACCTCCCGCACACCCACCCGACGATAGATTTCCAGCGTATCAATTCCACCACTTGTAACTGTTATCTCGATCGCCAAATCTGGAACCGACTTGCGCGTACCCAAACAATAAGACTCATCTGGTTCTTTCCGTGCACCCAACTCCTTCATCCCGATAGTTGTACTACCGCGCCCGTAGAAACGAATGTCTTTCGTCCGCATATAAATCTCTAAAAGCTGATCTAAAGTGTTTCTAGATTCTTCATGTTCCTCAGAAAAAGGAGCCATAATTTCTAAACACCCGTCCAAATAAGTTAAATGCGCCCCAGTTTGGGCCAAATCTGCATCCAACTTTTCTAGAGTCTCCCATGTCACGTTTGACAGGAAAGCCGCACCTGTACCCAATCCTGCTTTAGAAATTGCGGCAACCATTTGACTTACCTTTTACGATCGCTTTTCCATATTAGCTAATATTAGCTAAAGTCTCAACTCAGCTTGCTCTAAAATTTCGCAGTACAATTAACAATAACTGCACGGAAAACGACGATGAACGAGACAATAACTGCTACAGGTCTGCCTCCTGCATTCCCCGATCATACCCAATTGCCAGACGAAGACGGTACATTTGTGAAAAATTTTCAGGAGCATCCCCAGAGCATCATTCTGACAGATTCGATCGGGCCGGTTGTAGAGCGGCTGCATCCAGACGGACAATATGCGATCGGGCAAGATTGCGGCATTTACTGGCGAGAAACTGACCCGCCAGAGCGAGGCGCAGAAGCACCGGATTGGTTTTACGTGCCGAATGTACCCGCAACACTTGACGGTTTTCGCCGTTCTTATGTACTTTGGCGGGAACACATGGCTCCGTTCATTGCTTTAGAATTTGCTAGCGGTAATGGAGATGAAGAGCGCGATCGTACTCCCTTGACTGTGGCCGCCGATGGTACCACCACTAAACCGGGTAAGTTTTGGGTGTACGAGAGAATTATCCGCATTCCTTACTACGGTATTTATGAAATGAGAACTGGCAATTTAGAAGTCTATCACCTGATAGATTTTGTGTATCGAAGGATGGAGCCAAACGAACGCGGTCACTATCCCATTCCTGTATTAGATGTAGAATTGGGACTTTGGCAGGGAAGCTATCAAAATCAAGAACTGCTTTGGCTGCGGTGGTGGGATTCCCAGGGAAATTTGCTGTTAACTGGCTCCGAACAAGTTGAAATTGAGCGGGCTAGAGCCGAGCAAGAACGGGAAAGAGCCGAACAAGCAGAGCGAAAAGTTACCCAGTTAGCCGATCGACTGCGAGCAATGGGAATTGATCCCGATGCTGAGGATTGATATCAAATTCCCAAAACTCTCTCTGTAGCGCGAGCATCCCGCACCCGATCTTTTTTAATCACAAAAAACAAACCTGATGGAAACTAAACCACCTCTACCGCCCTTTACGTTGGAAACGGCTAAAGCCAAAGTTCAAGCTGCTGAAGATGCCTGGAATACCCGCGATCCAGAACGAGTAGCCTTAGCTTATACGGAAGATTCTCAGTGGCGAAACCGTGCCGAATTCTTCAGCGGACGGGAAGAAATCAAGGCTTTTTTAAGACGAAAATGGGCAAAAGAATTAGATTACCGTTTAAAGAAAGAACTGTGGAGTTTTACAGATAATCGGATTTCTGTTCGCTTCGAGTATGAGTGGCACGATGATTCTGGCTACTGGTATCGCGCCTATGGTAATGAACAGTGGGAATTTGCAGAAAATGGGTTAATGCGAAGACGTGAAGCTAGCATTAATGATGTTCCCATTCAAGAATCTGAACGGAAGTTTCGATAAGATTTATCTGTGAGTTGTTAGACGCATAAACCTGGTTTTTTAGGAAAATACGCAGGTTTGTAGTCAGGACTTTAGTCATGATTGACTCAAGGCCAGAAAGACGAATAAAGTCCTCACTACTAACGAAAGGTTTGTAGTAAGGACTTGAGTCATGATTAGATTTCTTGCAAAAATACAAAGAACCCCACCCCAACCCTCCCCTTGAATCAGGGGAGGAGGCAAGATTATTCTTGTTTCCCCCCTTAATAAGGGGCGACTTGCGGGGGGTAAATTTTACTTTTGCCAGCACTCTAGAGAAGTTTATAGAGCATCTGCGATCGTGTAGAATCTGAAAAAACAATTTTAATGGAGTTTTGTTGCAAATGAAAATTTTAGCTATCGAAACACTAATTGTTAGTTCTATCCTTCTGTCAATCTCATCATTGTCATCTGCTCAAAGTAATCCACAGGGCTCTACAATTCTACCCACAGGAGCTTACTACGCTCAAGGAACAATGTTCAATAACTCCCGTAGAGAGATTGCACATCAAAACAATAGAATCTGCATCAAGATCGTCGATGGCCCTGCAAATCCCTACAAAGGAGTCGAATCTATCACAATTAGCAGCGTGTCTTTGGAAAATGGGAAATACTATATTGATGCAACTGGCACAGAGCTTGTATTACAAAACAATGGAAAAGCATTTTCTGGCGACATTCGCGGTACATGGGAGTATAGAGGTATCTCGCCCGATCCAAGGAGTCAACCCATACAAGCTAAAAAAATGGCAGAATGTCTAGCTGCTCAAGGACGATATGTGCAGAAGATGGAAGGAATATCAATTTCAGGAATTGATTTTCCCAAGCATTAACCACGATCGAGATGGGTGGGGGCGAAACCAAAAGGTGCTCTGTGAGATGCAGTAATCGGTAATCGAAGTAAGGTGCGGAGTACGCACCCTACTTCATTAGGTTATTCGTCCCAGACTGTATCCTCAATCGCAAAGCAAACTCGGAGAAGTCAGCACAAAGACATCCCTGGTTCCCACCCCTTCAGATTCCGGTTTAATCGGTGTAGTAAAGTGGAAAAACTCGTGGTCGTTAACTAACAGCAATTCCCCTGGCTGCAGAACTTTATTAAAAACAGGCTTCTCTTTTTTAGCCAAGTACAAATGCGTTTCCCCGCCTACAATATTAGTTCTGTCAACCGAGAAAATCCCGATAAAGTCAGTACCGTCTTGGTGAATGCCTTCCGGTGCGGGGTTGCCGAAATTGTTTGGCGAACAAGTCGTCCTGATTTGATGGATGCCGATTTCAGCTTCCGGGTGAATTTTGCAGGAATCGAAAAAAGCAAAAATCATCTGTTTGAAATTATCGAGGGCAATTAGCCGATCGTCCAATTCGGCAAATTCCCGCCTGATATCACCCACTAGCGGATTGTATGTTTTGCTTTGATACAAATAGCCGTGAGGTAACTTAACTAACTCATTTCCGTTGACTGCAAACCGCGATAATCTTCTCGAACGATACTTACCTTTCACATACGGATCAACAGGCATATCGTCAAAAAATTCCTTGAAGCCTTCTAGCTTAATCGAGTTTACTTTTTTGAAAGTAAACATGAAGGCATAATCCAAATGAATGGATTCTAATACGGTTTTCATAGATTTTACTCCCTGAAGCCTTGCTCCCCTCCCTAATTTTGCCTGGAGGAGGTGTATGCTTCTACTCTAGCGCAGGATTTTTGTATGTGTCGTAAAAAACACTACAAAAATTGCAAAGATATCGTAAAGACGACAAGATGAATTGGGGGCTGGTTCTTCTTTTAATCCAAAATCCCCAATCTAAAATCTAAAATCGATTGACTGCTTTCACCAGCGACTGACAGGCCTGCAGGAAAACGGCAACATCGACGCCAAGTGCGACGTACTGAACGCCAGCATCAATCCACTGCTGGGCGATTTCGGGGTTTTCGGCAAAAGTACCGGCGGCTTTGCCTGCTTTGCGGATGGTTTGGACTGCCTCTTGCATCATGTCGATGACTCGGGGATCGCGGACTTGCCCGGGAATGCCGATCGACTGTGACAAATCGTAAGGCCCCAGAAAAATCACGTCCACCTCTGGCACAGTAACAATTTCTGCCAGGTTGTCGATGCCGCCTTTGCCTTCGACATGAATCACAACTAAGGATTCTTCGTTGAGTTGATCGGTGATATTTGTACCTGCAGCGGTGTAAAGTCCTGCCCGCGTAGCAAAGGAAAGGCCTCGCGTGCCCAGAGGACTGTATTTAGCACTTTTGACAGCGGTTTCGGCATCGATTTTGCTTTCAATTTGAGGTACTTGAACTCCTGCACTGCCGATGTCGAGAGCTCGTTGAATTTGCGGCCCGTCGTTTTTGCGGACACGAACAATCGGTGCAATTCCGGTGCAGTCGGCGGCGCGACACAAATCTTCAGCAGCAAGCGGGTTCAGGGGGCCGTGTTCCATATCGATAACGGCGAAATCAAATCCAGCGTGACCGCAGATTTCCATGAATGCGGGATAAGCGCAGTTCATAAATAAACCGAGGACTGTTTCGCCTTGTTTAATTTTTTGTTTGAGTTTGTTTTGACGCATGGGTAATCCCGGAAAGTTTAGTTGTTTTTTACCGCAGATGAAGCCAGATTGTTTTTAATAATACAGCTCAAATATGGTTGTAATAAATTACTTTATGTTAAGAGAATAGACAAAAACTTTATAGCTGCTTTTGCCTCTATCTTAAATGGAATCAAGCACAAAAGCCAGCCAAAAATAAACATTCCTAAAATTGGTAAAAATATGGCTCCCACGGATGGTTCGACTAACCAAGCAAATAAAGAAAACATTCCAATACTGCCAGTTGTCCACAGCCACAGAATCAGAAATCCTATAACTGTTGTATGTAAACTCATCCTAATTCTGATGGAACAACCGAACTGTTGATTATGTATATCTCCTTGTATAATTGGGAACAATAAATGTCTACCGATGATGATGCGATTAATTTTGAATTTTTTGCCATAAATCGTTCCTTCATAGGGTTTCGCAGGGGGCTGACCAAAGGGTAGAATTATTCTAAAAACTTTGGGAGGAGTAACAACTTCGTCCAACCTGCGTAAAACTTCCGAATAAGTTAAACTGGTGGTAATTGTTAAAGTCTCAAAAGGAATAAATAACCTAAAAAATTTTACTATCTTGAGCATAAGGTTCATCCGGCTGTTCAATAGTTGTTGCTGGTATTAATGCCTCTTCTCTAAAAAAGTTTTCCCTGACAACAGCGCGAAATACCAGTATACTGCAAAATAAACATTTAGATGGGATGAGTGTTTTTCGCGCTATGTCAAAATTAATTCCACAATCTCCGATGAAACTTCGACAGTATCTATTTTTGCTCAAAGGTCGATCGATCCTTAGCCTCACCCTCGGCATAATTTCCGCGATGGGGAGCATTTCGCCAGTATTTGCTGCACCTCCCCGCAATCCCGACACTGCTGAAACTTGCGACATTCTAGTAGCAGGCGGTGGTCTCGCAGGGGCTGCTACCGCTTACGAAGGTTTGCTGGCGGGGCGCACAGTTTGCCTCACTGAAATTACTGATTGGGTAGGCGGTCAAATTTCCTCCCAGGGAACTTCCGCACTCGATGAAAGAGATACTCAGCGATCGCTCTTATTTTACCCCCGTGGCTACCTAGAATTGCGGGAGCGGATCAAGGAACATTACGGCCGGCTAAATCCCGGAGGCTGTTGGGTTAGCTATTCGTGTTTCATGCCCTACGACGGTCACAAAATTCTCTTTAACATCTTGCAGGATGCCGCTAGAAAAGGCAAAGGCACGCTGAAATGGTTTCCCAATACGGTTATTAAAGAACTAGCAATTACTCCTGCTGTGGCGGGGAATACGGTTGGGGGTCAACAAATTAAAAGTGCGATCGCCATTCAACACAAACCCGCCGCCAACACCCCACCACTCAACACCGAAACTCTTTCTCAAACTATCGAAGATGCCTATCGCTACGAAAATTCTCCGCGATTTAATAAAACTATTATTCGGTTTATTTCTAAATCATCTGGAACCCCCCCTAACCCCAGAATTGTGGGGAATGCCACAAGTTCCCCCCCTTTACAAGGGGGTGCTGATTGGTACGTTGTAGATGCCACTGAAACAGGTGAATTGATCGGACTTGCCGATGTTCCCTACCGCCTCGGAATTGACCCGCGTTCCCCTCTGGAACCTTCCTCCGCCAGCCCAACCGGCGACCCTTACTGCACTCAAGGTTTTACCTACACCTTTGCGATGGAGGCAACGAAGGAACCGCAGCAGCATCAAGTGCCGTCTTTTTATCAACAATACGCTCCTTACTACAGCTACGAATTGCAGAGATTGGCGAGCTTTCCCTTAGTTTTCAGCTACCGCCAAATCAGGACCATGAGACCGGATGAAAAGCGACCTTTAGACCCGAAGCAATTCCCGATTTATCCGGGGGATATTTCGATGCAAAACTGGACTTGGGGCAATGACTATCGTCCCGGTTCTGCTGAGGATAATTTAATTTATTCTCGCCCGCAGTTGGAAGCAGCAGGTCAACTGCAACCGGGGGAATGGATGGGCGGTTTGCGAACCGAAACTTTGCGTAAGGGAGAAGAAAATGCCAAAGGATTTTTCTACTGGCTGGTAACAGGAACTACTGACTCGCAGCTAGGAGAGGGAGTCAAAAAGCCTAATCCAAACAATCGTTTTTTGAGCGGGTTGGATTCGCCGATGGGGACGGTGCACGGACTTTCTAAATATCCTTATATGCGGGAGGGCCGACGTATTATTGGGCGGCCGAGTTTTAATCAGCCTCAAGGTTTTACTGTGTGGGAAGTTGATATGTCTCGCACTGACTTTACGGCTGATTTTTATCGCCAGAATTTGTCGGAGGAAGAGTATCGGAATTTGTGGTTAGCTGTGGGTGGTTTGAATGCGCCGGCTTTGGCTGTGGGAAGTCAATCTGTTGAGGCTACAAAATCGCGATCGCGCGCTACGATTTATCCTGATTCTGTGGGGATTGGTCATTATGCGATCGACTTTCACCCCTGCATGACCAACAGTCCGCCGGAAGCACCGGGAAATACCGAACGCGAAGGTACTCGCAAAGGTCAAGGGCAAGCTTATCCCTTCCAAATTCCGCTGCGGGCAATGATTCCTCAGAAAATTGACAATATGTTAGTGGCGGGTAAAAGTATTGCTGTTAGCCACACAGCGGCCGCTGCTTATCGAGTGCATTCTTTTGAATGGTCTGCCGGTGCGGCGGCGGGAGTTACGGCTGCTTTTTCCTTGGAAAAAGGGATTCTACCTTATGAATTAGTGGACGAATTGCCGTCCCGCGAGCCGAACTTGGAAGTATTGCAGTTGCGGTTGCAACAAAATGCCAATCCGATCGCCTTTCCGGGTACTTCTATTTTCAATAGTTCGTGGCAAAATTGGAAATAATCGCAGTTGATAATCTGTAGGGCCGGCATCCTGCCCGCCTTACAATAAAATTCACTCTGTGTGGAACAGGGTGGAACAGGCTTTCGGGCTTGTTCCTGACACCCCACAATTAACTCGTTAGCAAGAAGAGTTTGCTAACCAGTATAAAATAACCAATAACAAAATAGCTGATAAACAGCAATTTGTCATCCATCTTTCGACAGAAGCAATCAGACACTGCTTTAGTTGGATAATATCAATAATCTCAAAAATATTCCCCCCTTCCCCTTCAAACTCGTCAAAGGTAACGCTCATGTCAACTGCACAGATAACCAGCCCCAATTCCAATAATTATGCCAAACAGTTACTTAGAACCTTAGTGGCAGTCAAAAAAGGGGACTTTTCAGTTCGGATGCCCATAGACCAGACCGGTCTAGCGGGGAAAATTGCTGACGAACTTAACGACATTATCGAGCTCAATGAGAGAATGGCGGCCGAACTCGATCGCATCGGCACAGTTGTCGGTAAAGAAGGCAAAATCGCCCAGCGGGCCACCATCGGCAGCGCCGAGGGGTCATGGGCAGCTAGCGTCAACTCTGTCAATACCCTAATTACAGATTTAGTGCAACCAACCTCTGAAACCGCCAGAGTAATTCGGGCCGTAGCAAAAGGAGATTTATCGCAAACCATCGCGTTAGAAATAGAAGACAGACCCCTCAAAGGAGAATTCCTCCAAACAGCGCAAATTGTTAACACAATGGTAGACCAGTTGAGTTCCTTTGCGTCAGAAGTAACGCGGGTGGCTAGGGAAGTAGGAACCGAAGGGAAATTAGGTGTCCAAGCTGAAGTTAAAGGAGTTGCTGGAACCTGGAAAGATTTAACGGATTCAGTTAACTCAATGGCGGGGAATTTAACAGCACAAGTGCGTAACATTGCCGAAGTGACGACGGCGGTGGCAAATGGCGATTTATCCAAAAAAATTACAGTAGATGTAAAAGGTGAAATTCTCGAACTGAAAAACACGATTAACATCATGGTGGATCAGTTGAGTTCCTTCGCATCTGAAGTAACGCGGGTGGCGAGAGAAGTAGGAACGGAAGGCAAATTAGGGGTGCAAGCTGAAGTGCGGGGAGTTGCAGGAACCTGGAAAGATTTAACGGATTCAGTTAACTCAATGGCCGGCAATCTTACCGCACAAGTACGGAACATTGCCGACGTGACGACGGCTGTGGCAAATGGTGACTTATCTAAAAAAATTACAGTAGATGTTAAAGGTGAAATTCTGGAGTTAAAAAACACTATTAACATCATGGTGGATCAGTTAAATTCCTTCGCATCTGAAGTGACGCGGGTGGCGAGAGAAGTAGGTTCCGAAGGCAAACTAGGCGGTCAAGCTGAGGTGAAAGGAGTTGCCGGAACTTGGAAGGATTTAACAGATAGCGTTAACTTCATGGCAGGCAGTTTGACAGCACAAGTGCGGAACATCGCTGAAGTGACAACCGCTGTGGCCAAGGGCGATTTATCTAAGAAAATTACCGTAGATGTTAAAGGGGAAATTCTCGAACTCAAAAATACCGTCAACACGATGGTTGACCAGTTAAATTCCTTCGCATCTGAAGTAACCAGGGTTGCTAGGGAAGTGGGAACGGAAGGGAAATTAGGCGTGCAAGCTGAAGTGCAAGAAGTAGCAGGAACCTGGAAAGATTTAACGGATTCAGTTAACTCAATGGCCGGGAATTTAACAGCACAAGTCCGCAACATTGCTGAGGTGACGACTGCTGTTGCTAACGGTGACTTATCTAAAAAAATTACGGTACAGGTAAAAGGCGAAATTTTAGAACTGAAAAACACCATTAATGTGATGGTGGATCAGCTTAATTCCTTTGCATCTGAAGTAACCAGGGTTGCTAGGGAAGTGGGTTCCGAAGGTAAACTCGGCGGTCAAGCGGATGTGCGAGGCGTAGCAGGAACTTGGAAGGATTTAACGGATAGCGTTAACTTTATGGCGGGTAGTTTGACAGAGCAAGTACGGAATATTGCGGCTGTTACTACTGCGGTGGCAAATGGCGACTTATCGAAGAAAATTACTGTAGATGTTAAGGGTGAAATTCTAGAGTTAAAAAACACCGTCAACACGATGGTGGATCAGTTAAATTCCTTCGCTTCGGAAGTAACCAGGGTTGCTAGGGAAGTGGGGACGGAAGGGAAATTAGGTGTGCAAGCTGAAGTTAAAGGAGTTGCCGGAACTTGGAAAGATTTAACGGATTCAGTTAACTCGATGGCGGGGAATTTAACAGCACAAGTGCGTAACATTGCCGAAGTGACTACGGCGGTGGCAAATGGCGATTTATCCAAAAAAATTACAGTAGATGTTAAAGGCGAAATTCTCGAACTGAAAAACACGATTAACATCATGGTGGATCAGTTGAGTTCCTTCGCATCTGAAGTAACGCGGGTGGCGAGAGAAGTAGGAACGGAAGGTAAATTAGGTGTGCAAGCTTACGTGCGGGGTGTAGGGGGAACTTGGAAAGATTTAACCGACAACGTAAACTTGATGGCGGGGAATTTGACGGCGCAGGTGCGGAATATTGCGGAAGTGACGAAAGCGGTGGCCAATGGCGATTTGTCTAAGAAAATCACCGTAGATGTTAAAGGCGAAATTCTGGAGTTGAAAGACACTATTAACGTGATGGTGGATCAGCTTAATTCCTTTGCTTCTGAGGTAACGCGGGTGGCGCGGGAGGTGGGAACTGAGGGTAAATTGGGCGGTCAAGCTGAGGTGAAAGGAGTTGCGGGAACTTGGAAAGATTTAACCGACAATGTAAACTCGATGGCGGGGAATTTGACAGCGCAAGTGCGGGGTATTGCTAAGGTTGTGACGGCGGTAGCGAATGGCGATTTGAAGCGCAAATTAATGCTGGAAGCTAAGGGAGAAATTGCGACTCTGGCAGATACGATTAACGAGATGATTGATACGCTGGCGACGTTTGCCGATCAAGTTACTACCGTGGCGCGGGAGGTGGGAATTGAAGGGAAATTGGGCGGCCAGGCGAAGGTTCCGGGCGCGGCGGGGACGTGGCGAGATTTGACGGATAATGTGAATGAATTGGCGGCGAATTTGACTACTCAGTTGCGGGCGATCGCAGAAGTGGCAATTGCTGTTACCAGAGGCGATTTAACGAGGTCAATTTCGGTCGCCACGGAAGGAGAAGTTGCGATCGTTAAGGACAACATTAACCAGATGATCGCCAATCTCCGGGAGACTACGCAGAAAAATACTGAGCAAGATTGGCTGAAAACAAACCTTGCTAAGTTTACTCGAATGCTACAAGGTCAGCGGGATTTAGAAACAGTTTCTAAACTAATTCTCTCAGAATTGACGCCGCTGGTGTCTGCTCAGCATGGCGTCTTCTTTATGATGGAATCTGTCGAGCACGATCCGTTTCTAAAACTGTTAAGTACCTACGCATACCGCGAACGCAAACAGTTAGGAAATCGATTCCATTTAGGCGAAGGTTTGGTAGGACAATGCGCCCTGGAAAAAGAACGGATACTGTTGACCGAAGTACCGGAAAACTACGTTAAAATTGGATCGGGACTGGGAGAATCTACGCCGCTGAATGTGGTGGTTTTACCCGTATTATTTGAGGGACAAGTGACGGCAGTAATCGAGTTAGCTTCGTTCCGCCGATTCAGCGAAATACACTTGACATTCCTCGACCAACTTACAGAAAGTATCGCCATTGTCTTAAATACAATTGCGGCGAGTATGCGGACGGAAGAGTTGCTGAAACAGTCACAGTCTTTGGCAGAAGAGTTACAAACTCAGCAAAAAGAACTAACGGAAACTAACAAGCGTCTCGAACAACAAGCGCAGTCACTCCGCGCATCTGAGGAACTGTTAAAGAGTCAGCAGGAAGAGTTGCAACAAACGAACGAAGAACTAGAAGAACAAGCTGAATTGCTAGCGCTGCAAAATAAGGAAGTTGAGCGGAAAAACCGAGATATCGAACAGGCGAGGGGGTTGTTGGAAGAAAGAGCCGAACAGTTGGCTCTAACTTCTAAGTATAAGTCGGAGTTTTTGGCAAATATGTCTCACGAGTTGCGAACTCCGCTAAATTCGCTGTTGATTCTGGCTCGATTGCTTTCTGACAATACTGAAGGCAATTTGACTCTCAAGCAAGTTGAATACACGCGCACAATTTACTCGGCAGGAAATGATTTGCTGGGGCTGATTAATGACATCTTGGATCTGGCTAAGATTGAATCGGGCACGATGTCGGTGGAAATTGAGCAAGTGTTGTTTACGGACTTGCGAGATCATTTGGATCGGACTTTCCGCCAAATCGCCCAGGATAAGAAGTTGAGTTTTAAAATAGAGCTTGAGGCTGGGTTGCCAAAAGGTCTCTATACTGATGCTAAACGGCTGCAACAAGTTTTGAAGAATCTCCTCTCTAATGCGTTTAAGTTTACAGAGCGAGGTGAGGTGAAATTGCGTGCGGAAGTAGCGCGGGAAGGGTGGAGTTTAGAGATAGAAAGTTTAAGGAGTTCCCCTACTGTTTTGGCTTTCTCAGTTAGCGATACCGGGATTGGGATTTCTGCTGAAAAACACAGGGTTATTTTTGAGGCTTTCCAACAAGCAGATGGTAGCACTAGCCGCAAATACGGGGGCACGGGTTTGGGTTTGTCAATTAGTAGAGAAATCGCTAATTTGCTAGGCGGAGAAATTAAATTGACAAGTCGCCCTGGTGAGGGTAGTAGGTTCACGCTTTATCTGCCACAAACTTACCAAGAATCGCGAATAATAATCACTGATACGGGAGCGGGAACGGGCAAGCAAACGCCTCAATTACCCTCTGCTAATTCTCCCGCACTTCCTTTGCCGAATTTCCACTTGCCGATCGCGCCTTACCCCTCACCTTTAATCTCTGATGATCGAGAAAATATTGAGAGTGACGATCGCGTGCTGTTGATTGTCGAGGATGATGTAAACTTCGCTCGAATTCTGTTGGATATGGCGCAGGAACAGGGTTTTAAAGGTTTGGTGGCTTTGCGGAGCGATATTGGTTTGGCGATGGCGCGAGAGTTCAAGCCAACTGCGATTATGCTGGATCTAAATTTGCCTGTGATGGATGGCTGGACAGTGCTCGATCGCTTGAAGCACGACCCAAGTACGCGCCACATTCCGGTTCACATTGTATCAGTTGAAGAAGGGCGGCAGCGCAGTTTGCAGTTAGGGGCGATCGCCTACTTACAAAAGCCTGTCAGTCGCGAAGCCTTGAGCAAAGCTTTGACTGATATTAAGGGTTTTGTGGAGCGGCCAGTGAAGAATTTGCTAGTCGTGGAAGACGACGAAACACAGCGTCTGAGCATTGTGGATTTAATCGGCAATCACGATGTTTCTACAACGGCTGTGGGGAGTGGTGCAGAGGCGCTAGCCACTTTGAAATCCGGGCATTTTGACTGCGTTGTACTCGATTTGGGACTACCAGATATGACTGGTTTTGAACTGATCGAGCAGATCAAGCAAGAGGCTACTTTGAAAAGTCTGCCGCTTATTATTTATACGGGCCAAGACTTGACAAGATCCGAAGAAACTCAACTCAAGCGCATGGCGGAAACAATCATTGTTAAAGATGTGCGATCGCCGGAACGTTTGTTAGATGAAACCGCTTTGTTTTTGCACCGAGTCCAAGCAAATTTGCCGGAACCAAAGCGCCAAATGCTAGAGCAACTGTATCAAACAGATTCGACGCTCGCGGGCAAAACAGTCTTGATTGTTGACGACGATATGCGGAATATTTTCGCCCTCACAAGTATGCTGGAGCGCCATAAAATGGAAGTTGTGTATGCTGAGAATGGCAGAGAGGGCATTGCTAAATTGCAAAATACCCCTGGCATAAATATTGTGTTGATGGACGTGATGATGCCAGAGATGGACGGTTACGAAACAATGCAAGCTATTCGTAATATGCCTCAATTTGCTTCGTTGCCAATGATTGCTCTTACTGCGAAAGCTATGAAGGGCGATCGGGAAAAATGTATCGGAGCTGGTGCGTCTGACTACATTACCAAACCTGTGGACACGGAACAGTTGCTCTCGCTGCTGCGTGTCTGGCTTTATCGATAATACAAGTCCGTTGACTGTTGACTGTTGGCAGTTGTCATTAGTGAGCAGTCAACAGTCAGCAGTCATTAGTGAGCAGCCAACAATGCCCAATAACCAATTAGTAATTAAAAATGTCCGAAAGCCATGAACTTGAAACAATCGAAATTCAACTCCTACTAGAGGGAATGTTTCGCTATTACGGATTTGATTTTCGTAATTATGCTCTTGCCTCTCTCAAGCGCCGTATTAGGAACACTATTCGCTCGGAACGGCTCACCACTGTCTCTGCACTTCAAGAAAAGGTACTTCACAATCCTGCTTACCTAGATCGTTTACTGCTGGATATTTCTGTCAATGTAACGGCGATGTTTCGCGATCCTAGCTTTTACATTAGTTTCAGAAATAAAGTGGTGCCAATGCTGCGTACTTATCCTTTTATTCGGATTTGGCACGCTGGATGTTCAACGGGAGAAGAAGTCTATTCTATGGCAATCTTGCTGCAAGAAGAAGGACTGTACGACCGTTGTCGGATTTACGCTACGGACATGAATGAATTAGTTTTGAAAACAGCCAAGACAGGGATCTTCCCGCTGAAGCAAATGCAAGAATATACGCAACTATACCACCAAGCGGGGGGCAAGAAAGCGTTTTCTGAGTATTACACTGCTGCCTATGAAAATGCGATTTTTCGCTCTTCACTTAAAGATAATATTGTCTTTGCTCACCATAACCTAGCAACGGATAATTCTTTTAATGAATTTAATGTTATTTTGTGCCGTAATGTGCTGATTTATTTCAATTCACACCTCCAAGAGCGGGTACACAAGCTTTTTTATGAGAGCCTGGGAATGTTTGGAGTTTTAGGACTAGGACACCAGGAGTCTCTGACTTTTACACCTTATGAAAAATACTATGAACCAATTGAAAGTAGTGACAAACTCTACCGAAGAGTTAAATAAAAAAATTTTTGAAATAGTGGTTGTGGGCACGTCTTTGGGAGGGCTGCAGGCTCTGACTGTGCTGCTGGCAGATTTGCCACAAAGCTTTCCTTTGCCTGTAGTTATTGTCCAACACCGCCATAAGAGTTCTCAGAATAGGCTTACGGATGTTTTACAACAGCAAAGCTCTCTCCAAATCACAGAAGCCCAAGACAAAGAGGAGATCGCACCTGGACGGGTTTACTTGGCTCCCGCTGACTATCACTTGCTAATAGAATCTCCCTGTGAGGAGGAGTTTAGCCTGTATCAAAACAACTTTACAGAATGGGGGAGCGTGGCAGTGGAGTCAATCCATAATTCAAAATCCCCAATCCCCAATCGCGGAACTCCTACATTTGCACTATCAACTGAGGCTCCTGTCTGCTACGCGCGGCCATCAATCGATGTGCTGTTTGAGTCTGCTGCGGATGCCTTTGGGGAGAAAGTTATCGGCATAATTTTAACGGGAGCGAATTCGGATGGTAGTAAAGGGCTGGCAAAAATTAAAGCTGAAGGAGGATTGACATTTGTGGAGGAACCGGCTTCAGCTCTGTGCCCGACCATGCCAGCGTCAGCGATCGCAAATGTTGAAGTAGACTGGATTTTACCCCTCTCTAAAATTGCTCCCTGTTTAGTCAATTTGCTAAGAATTAAAGATTAAAAAAATTATGAATCAGCAGTCCCCCCATCGAGTAAATGTCCTTTTAGTTGACGATCGCCCAGAAAATTTGATAGCTCTAGAAGCTATTCTCAACAGCCCCTCTTATAATCTAGTACAAGCTAGTTCGGGCGCGGAGGCTCTGAGATGTCTGCTTAATGAAGATTTTGCAGTAATTTTGCTTGATGTGCAGATGCCGGGAATGGATGGATTTGAGACAGCAACATTGATTCGCTCTAGAGATCGATCGCGAGCGACTCCGATTATTTTTATCACAGCATTCAGCAGTAATGACACCCACGTGTTTAAAGGTTATTCTCTGGGTGCAGTGGATTACCTGTTCAAACCATTGGAACCGGAAATATTGACCTCGAAGGTGCAGGTATTTGTGGAATTGTTCCAAAAAACCGTCGAGGTGAAGCAGCAAGCAACACAGTTAGCGGCTGTTAATAGTGAACTAAGTAAAAGTGAAGAGCGGTTTCGCACTTTGTGTGCTTGTTCGCCACTGGGAATTTACTTAGCTGACGTTGAAGGCCGCTGTACATACATTAATCCCCGTTGTCAAGCGATTTGCGGGTTAGCTTTGGACGAAAGCTTGGTAGAGGTTTGGCAGCGGGAAGTTCATCCAGAAGATCGCGATCGCGTAGTCACAGATTGGTTAGCTTGGATTAAAGAAAGTCAGGAATATTCTAACGAGTTTCGATTAGCTGGTAGCGAAAGCGTGCGTTGGGTTCACGTGCAGTCGTCACCAATGTTTTCGGATTTGGGAAAACTTATCGGTCATGTGGGCACGGTTAGAGATGTCACAGACCGCAAGCAAGCAGAGGAAGAACGCGGGAGACTAATCCGCGAACAAGTGGCGCGGCAAGAAGCGGAGAGAGCTAACCAGATGAAGGATGAATTTCTAGCTATTCTCTCTCACGAACTCCGCACTCCTTTAAATGCAATTCTCGGCTGGTCTAGGCTGCTTCGTACCAAAACATTTGACCAAGACACTATTGAGAAAGCCCTAGAAACAATTGAGCGCAATGCTAAATCTCAAGCTCAACTCATCGAAGATATTTTAGATGTTTCGCGGATTTTGCGGGGTAAACTAAATTTAAATAAGCATCCGATTCGGTTGGAATCTGCGATTAAGCTGGCAATAGATTCTTTGGAGCCGCTGACTGAGGAAAAATCCATAGTCATAGAATTAACGTGCAGTCCCAATGTAGGTGAAGTTATCGGCGATCCCGATCGCTTGCAGCAAATTGTGTGGAATTTGCTGTCAAATGCGATTAAGTTTAGTCCGCAAGAGGGTAAAGTAGAGGTGCGGTTAGAGTCAGTTGGAGATGAGGCTCACATTCAGATAATTGATAGCGGCATTGGTATTGAGCCTGATTTTCTGCCTTATGTTTTCGATCGCTTCCGCCAAGCTGATAGCAGCACAACTAGGTCTTACGGAGGTTTGGGACTGGGATTGGCGATCGTCCGTCACTTGGTGGAACAGCACGGCGGTAAGGTGCATGCAGAGAATAATCCGGGCGAGGGTGCGAAATTTACGGTGGCTCTCCCTGTGGCACAGAGGAACGCCCTTGCTGCTGACGATGATTGGTCGCACCTCAATGACCAGGCAGAGACCCTTCCCACTCTGGCTAATTTGCAATTGCTGGTGGTGGATGATGACGATGACACGCGGGAGTTTTTGATTGCTTTACTTGAGGACGAAGGAGCTGTGGTGCGATCGGCTGCATCGGTAGCCGGGGCTCTAGTGGCACTGGAGAGTTATTGGCCGGATGTGCTGCTGAGCGACATTGGAATGCCGGAAGCAGACGGCTATGAGTTGATCGCGCGCGTGAGAGAAATGGAAGTGATCAGGGGTGGAAAGATGCCTGGGATCGCTCTGACGGCCTACGCGAGAGAGGAAGAGCGCCAGCAAGCGCTGGAAGCTGGTTTCCAGATGCACTTATCTAAACCAGTTGACATAACTCAGTTAATTGCAGCAATTGCTAACCTCACCGGAATACTCGGAAATCCTGAGCCGACGGACTCGGCGGTTAAAACCGCTTTGTTGACCCCCCAATCCCGTGCTGATTACTGAGAAAAATATTAAGCTAGCTTAAAGGACACGCGATCGACAGTTCGGAACAAGACACCCATTTTTCCACAAAAAGCTGGATATTTGCCGTTTTTTGCTTCAACCTGCCGTCCAAGTACAAAATTACCCGCCCATCAATACATGAATATTTTTAGCAGTCTGCTTTCTAGCCCAACTCAAGCACCCCAAGTCAAAAAACAGCGTCGAGGCATTGAAATTAAGTCGGAACGCGAAATCGAAATTATGCGGCAAGCAGCGAAAATCGTTGCAACGGTACTCAAAGAAATTTCCCAAATGGTGAAACCGGGAATGACTACTGCTGATTTGGATGCTTATGCCGAAAGACGCATCCGCGAAATGGGTGCAACTCCCAGTTTTAAAGGCTATCACGGTTTCACGGGATCGATTTGCTCTAGCATTAATAACGAAGTTGTTCACGGCATCCCCAGCGCCAAAAAAGTAATTCGGGCCGGAGATGTTCTCAAGGTAGATACGGGGGCATATTACCAAGGTTTTCACGGCGATTCTTGCATTACGATCGCAGTTGTAGAAGTGACTCCCGAATCGGCAAAATTAATCCGAGTCGCAGAAGAAACGCTCTACAAAGGCATCGAACAAGTCAAGGCGGGAGCTTATTTGCTCGATCTGGCTGGTGCGATGGAAGATCATGTCAAAAGCAACGGTTTTAGTATCGTTGAGGAGTTTACCGGCCACGGTGTCGGGCGAAATTTGCACGAGGAACCGTCGGTTTTCAATTTCCGCACGCGGGAAATGCCGAACGTGAAATTGCGAGCCGGTATGACATTGGCGATCGAACCGATTCTGAATGCCGGTTCTAAGTACACTCGGACGCTTTCTGACAAGTGGACTGCTGTAACAGTTGACAATGCTATGTCGGCTCAGTTTGAGCATACTGTGTTGGTGACAGAAACTGGCTATGAAATTTTGACCGATCGTTCCAAAGTTTAAGGGGAACAAAAGACAATAGTTTTGAGTTTTGAGCTAAAGTTTTTATTCTGTAGGTTGGGTTGAGCGATGGCGAAACCCAACACCTTATTTAAAATGAAGATTTGGGTTTCGTTCCTCAACCCAACCTACAATATTTACACTATTAAGAAGGTAACAGAGATGTCAGCACGATTATTATTGGTAGATGATGAACCGGGCTTGCGGGAAGCAGTACAAGCTTATTTGGAAGATAGCGATTTTGCGGTTGAGGTTGCCAGTAATGCTCGCGACGGCTGGGAAATCTTGCAGCAGACTAATCCGGATTTGGTGATTTCAGACATTATGATGCCCCAGGTGGACGGTTATCAGTTTCTCAAGCAAGTGCGGGAAGATCCTCGCTATAAAGCTTTGCCGGTGGTGTTTTTGACGGCTAAGGGGATGACGAGCGATCGCATTCAAGGCTATCAAGCAGGCTGCGATGCTTATCTTTCTAAGCCCTTCGATCCCGACGAATTAGTAGCAATAGTAACCAATTTGCTGGCCCGCCGCGCGGCTGCTAAGGAGACAAGTGAAAATGCTGAAAGTCCAGATATTGCTGCTTTGACAAGCCAAATGGCGAGAATTGAGTCTTTGCTGAGTGGGCGGAGTTCGATCGCCCAAAGTCCTTCGCCGATTAAAATTGATTTGACTCCGCGAGAACAAAGTGTTTTGGATTTGGTTGCTCAAGGTTTGATGAATAAGGAAATTGCCCGCCGCTTGGAAACTAGCGTGCGTAATGTGGAAAAGTACGTCAGCCGTTTGTTTAGCAAGACGGGTACTAACAGCCGTACTGAGTTGGTTCGCTTCGCTCTCGAACACGGCTTGACGAAATAGGAGTCCTCTAGACTTGGCTGGAGGCTTTGCCTCGCCGAGCTGCGTTACCAGGCTCTTCCTGGTAACGAGAATTATGCAAAAAATTAGAAATGTTAAGATATAAGTATTGACAGATATTCCGTGGTTGTGGTATGTCACATCAGCTTACTGGTGGCAGCGCGGGAGTGCGAAAACGGGTGTGCGAAAACGGGTGTGCGATTCCCTACGGGATAGCTACGCACGCGCGAACTTCTCACCCACTTTGCTTCGAGTCTGAGATGAACACTCGCAAACACCGGGGAATTACTTCTTAACGGGAAAACCTGACTGTTTAAGAGTTTTCACGTAGTAAATAGAAAGGCAAACACTTGACCGGATATGCTCAGTTAAACAAACTTGCCATGAAGAGTCACAGATCAGGTTATATCCTGTGGAAAAACAAGCCACTATTAATTAATGACTCTGCTCAAAAACGGATACTTGCGAAGTGCCGGAGTGTTAAGCAGCGCACAATTTTAGACCCTAGTTAAAGCTCTCAGATTCTTCTGTGGAGTCAATCTAAAATCTAAAATCTAAAATCGACTGAGAGCGCTCTAAAGTAGCCGCAGATGTTGAATGTATAGCAGCACCAAAATTTAGTTTATACCAGGAGGATACCATGAGGAAAATCACGGCGCGACAAACGATAAGTGCCATAGTAGCACTGCCGATCGTACTAATAGCCAATACAACTCAAGCTTTAGCGACTGATACCGAGCAGAAAATAGAGCCAATTAAGAAAGTTTCGGATTTGGGCGATGAGCTAGATTTTGATATTGGGCCACCAACAACAATTAGCATTGAAGAAAGCGAGGATTGGGATGAACCTGATTTCGCAGCTACTTTAGATATGGAGATTAGTAAATTTATGACAAAAAATCTTCAACCTGTAATTGATGAGCCGCCCCCGGTAGTTTATCTCAGTGCGGCCAGAGGCCAGTCAACGCGGGAATGCCGGATTTCTGGGATATGCGAATAACTGAATCGGATTGGTGCGATTTTGGCGATGGCTGGGACTCCCGCAAACAAAGACTCATTTGCTGGGTAGAATTGGAGCAATTATCAAGATTTCAGTAAACTCCGGTTGATTTTGCTGGGAATATGCGAATAACAGAGTATGTATTTATTTGGGTATGCTTTAATTGCGATCGGCTAACATAATAAGTATGCAGGCTGAAATAAACTTAACTAATTTATGGTTCCCAGTGATAGGAAATCACCCAAAAGTGCAGAAATACAATTAATCATGTGATTCTTCGCTCTGATTGACAAACGTAAAAACGGTTAAAAGTAAACTTAGAGCAACCGCCAAAACGGTTATGAAATTCTTAATTGCACTTTCCCCTGCCGTCGATTCCTTCCATCAGTTACATCCGTTAAAAAATCCGTCGATTCCTTCCATTCGTTACATCCGTTAAAAAATCCGTTAAAAAATCCGTCGATTCCTTCCATTCGTTACATCCGTTAAAAAATCCGTTGCCGAACTTCCTTTTTTCGGCAGTTGACAGCACCTATCCTGAGAATATTTTTCAAATATTAATTATGCTTAATTCGCACTGCCAGCAAGACACCGCAGCACAGCAAAACAAAAGTTCGCTGCAAACTCTCTCCCGGACTCTCTCGATGTCTCAGGGGCAATTTTCGCTGATTTTGGTACGGTGCAATTACAGTGCGATGAGAGAGGAAATTGTAAGGCACTTGCGGGAGGAGTCGGGTATAGAGATCCGAGAAATTGTCCTTCCCGCATCTGTTAAAACTCTTTACACGACGATAGAAACCAAACTTTCCTGCAGCCACCCGCCAGCTTTAATGGTGTTTGGATTAGAATCGGTAAGTGCGATCGATCAGGTGCTAATTTCTACCAACTACGTGAGGGAAGAATTTCGGAATAATTTTCCCTTTCCGGTGGTGCTGTGGGTGACAGACAAAATCTTAAAAAAACTGATTCGGTTAGTAACAGATATCGAAACTTGGACGACAAGTGTTGAATTTGTGATTGGCCCCGACGACTTGGTGGAGTTCCTGGGCAAAAGTGCCGATCGCATTTTTTCCAACATTTTAGAAAGTGGCAATTGGCGTTTAACTAATTCTGCCATTCTCGGAGCCAATTCTTTGACTGAACTAGAGTCTGCCAGCCAAGACTTGCAAACTTGCAACATCAGGTTAGAACCAGCTATTGAAGCGAGTTTGCAATTTATTCGCGGCAGGCACGAATATGCTTGTCACCGCATCCCTGCCGCCATTGAATTGTACCAAAAAAGTCTCAAATTTTGGAAGTATCAAGTAGCCTTTATTGGACAAAAAACAGAATTTAGCGATTTGTTATTTACCGTTCACCCAGCACCGGTGTTAGAGGGAATTCTGCTATTCCACATCGGTCTTTGTTACCGCTTCCAAGCAGAACAACACCGCACCGGCAACCGTCCTTACTGGACGGAGGCGAAGAATTATTTTCAGGAATGTATTGATATTTTAGAACAGGCGGGACGGCCGGATGCCGTTGGTATATTCATCAATCAACTTGGCGAAGTATTGCAGCATTTAGAAGATTGGGATGCACTCTGGAATTTAGCTATCAAAGCTCGGAGGTTACATGAAAATATGGAAAATTCAGCAGTTAATTTGGCTCAAGATTACGGCTTTTTGGCTAGAGTAGCCTTAGAGCAAAAGAACTGGAAAGGGGCGAAAGAATGGGCTTTAATCGCTCTAGACGTTCTCAACTCAAATTTAGAAGCGACGGGACAGGGAACCCCTGTAAAGTCCCAGCATCTAGGCTTATATCTGTTAATTTTAGCAGAGGCTCAGAGTCAATTGGGTGAGGTGCAGGAGGCGATCGCACATTTAGAGCTTGCTCGCTCGGAAACCGAACCTTGCTACAACCCGCAACTGTATTTGCGGGTTTTAGAAATGCTGCGATCGCTCTATTTTCAGCGGGGAGAATATCTCGAAGCATTTCAAATTAAGCAAGATTATCGAGCGGTGGAACACACGTATCGGTTCCGAGCTTTTATTGGAGCAGGAAAATTGCAGCCGCACAGAGAAGCGGTTAATTCCGTCGCCGAAACTATTGCCGGCGCTGCTACTATTGCTGACGAAATTACAGCTTCCGGCAGAGAGCAAGACCTCAACCGCTTGATATATAGGATGAACAATACCCCCGACAAACTGACAGTAATTTACGGTCAGTCTGGAGTTGGGAAAAGTTCAATAGTCACGGGAGGATTAGTACCAGCTCTTAAACAAAAAAAAATAGAAATGCGGACTGTTTTGCCCGTAGTGTTGCAAGTTTACAACAACTGGCCGCGGGAATTGACCAGACAGCTATCTGCTGGGAAAGCTGAAATATTCGATCCGGAAAATTCCGAAGCCTTACCAGAAACTGATCCGGTAGATTTGACCGTAGAAGCAGGTGCAGTCAAGGGAAATCTTATTTCGGGATTTCAGGGTGGCTCGACTGGGAATAATGAGGATAAAAGGGAGCAGTCACAGCCAATAGAATTAATCATACAACAACAGGCGATCGAATACGACAATATTCTCAAGGAGCTGCAAATAAATTCCGAACATTTAGTAACTGTTCTGATATTTGACCAATTTGAAGAATTTTTTTTCGTGTGGAAAGAGCCAGCGGAAAGACAAATATTTTTTGATTTTTTGCGGGAATGCTTGAAAATCAAATATTTAAAAGTCGTCCTGTGTTTGCGGGAAGATTACCTGCACTATTTGCTAGAATTTTCCCGACCCAAAAACCAGACAGGATTTGTTAACAATGATATTTTGGAGGACATTCTCAGCAAAAACATTCTGTTTTATTTGGGAAACTTTTCGCTGGTCGATGCGCGATCCGTAATTCGTACTTTAACTGAGCGAGCGCAGTTTTACTTAGAACCGGAGTTGATCGAAGAATTAGTCAAAAATTTAGCTGGAGAATTGGGAGAAGTCCGCCCGATCGAACTACAACTTGTCGGCGCTCAACTGCAACAAGAGAACATTAGAACTTTAACTCAATATCAGGAACTCGGCAACAATCCGCAACAAAAATTAGTAGAAAGGTTTCTCGAAGAAGTCATCAAAGATTGCGGCCCAGAGAATGAAGTAGCTGCACGCAGAGTCTTGTATTTGCTCACAGATGAAGAGGAGATACGTCCCCTAAAAACCCGCGCAGAATTAGCCTCGAATTTAGCGACATTTGCCGAAGCTGACAAATTAGATTTAGTCTTAGAACTGTTAGTAAGCTCTGGTTTAGTTTTTCGATGGACGGAACTGCCTGCTGAGCTTTATCAGCTCGTTCACGATTATTTAGTTAGCTTCATTCGCCAGCAGCAAGAATTAGATCAAAAGGCAGAATTTGAGGAACTGCGAAAGCAAAACCAAATTAACCGAGATGAAATTGAACAAATTCGCAAAGACAGAGAGCAAGATGCTTTGCTGTCGGAAGCTAGAGAAAAACAGCACGAAGCGGAAGCTCAACTTTACCAATCTCGGAGATGGCAATTGCGGGCGGCGGTTCTAGGAGTGCTTGTACTCGCAGGTGTTTCGGGGATGGCATTCGAGCAAGCAAAATTAGCAGAAATCGCACGGCAAGAAGCAGAAACCAGTCGGACTGATGCCCTAAATTCGGCGTCGGAAGCTTTAGTGATATCTAATGAAAAAAATCAATTAGGAGTGTTGGGAAATAGTATCAAAATTGGTCGTGATTCTCTGAAAAGTACAGCGCTGCCTGTGGACACTAAATATCAAATTGCTGAAAGACTCAGACAAGCAGTTTCTGGGGTGCAAGAACGCAACCGTTTCGAGCAGCACAGCAAGTTTGTTTTGGATGTGAGTGTCAGTCCCGATGGCAATTCAGTTGCTTCGGCAAGTGCTGACAAAACTGTTAAATTGTGGACTAAAGAAGGTAAGTTATTAAAAACTTTCAATCACCCGGATAGCGTGACGAGTGTTAGTTTTAGTCCCGATGGGAAAACGATCGCGACTGGTTGTGCAGATCGCACAATTAGAATTTGGCAAGTAAATAACGACAAAAGTGCGATCGCCATTTTATCCAGCCACCGCGATATCGTCACCAGCGTCAGTTTCAGTCCCAACGGCAAAACCCTAGCTTCCGCCAGTCACGACAACACAGTCAAAATCTGGAACCTTGCGAACAAAAAATTGCTGCAAACCTTAACCGGACACAAAGACTGGGTGCTCGGTGTCAGTTTCAGCCCCGACGGCCAAACAATAGCCTCAGCAAGTGTTGACAAAACTGTCAAACTTTGGAACAGAGAAACTAAAACCCAGAAATTTAAAATTAATCCCAAAACATTAACCAAACATTCTGACATTGTGTACAGCATTAAGTTCAGTCCAAACAGCCGAGAACTCGTCTCAGCAAGTGCCGACACCACAGCCAAAATTTGGAACCGAAACGGTGAGGAAATCAGAACTCTCAAAGGACATAACGATGAAGTTGTCAGCGCGAGTTTCAGTCGCGACGGCAAAAAAATTGTCACCGGCAGTGCAGACGATACGGTGAAAGTTTGGAGTCGCAGCGGCACTTTGCTCAACACTTTTCGAGGACATCAAGACGATGTGAGGGCAGTGAGTTTCAGCGGTGATGGCACTATTGCTTCCGCAAGTAAGGACAAAATAGTGAAAATTTGGAAACCGGACAGCACTCCGCTGAATAAAATTTTATCGGGACACGGAGACTGGGTTTACAAAGTCAGTTTTAGTGCTGACGGCAAAACAATTGCTTCTGCTAGCGGGGACAAAACAGTGAGACTTTGGCGCACTGACGGTAGTTTATTCAAAACCTTAGAAGATCACAAGGATTCTGTTACCTGGGTGAGCATTTCCCCTGATGATAAAACTGTTGCTTCGGCCAGCAATGACAAAACAGTGAAAGTCTGGAGTTTAGACGGCAAACTGTTAGATACTCTCAGCCACAGCGGCATTGTTAGAAGCGTGAGTTTTAGTCCCGATGGAAAGATAATTGCCGCGGCAAGTGCCGATCGCAAATTGTACCTCTGGCGCTGGAACGGTTCTAAAGCAACTTTGTTTGCCAAACTCGATCACAGCAATCCAGTAATTAGCGTTAGCTTCAGTCCCGACGGCAAAACTATTGCTACTGCTACCGCTGCTGAGGACAAGGCAAGCGGGAAGAAAAAGGCTTTTGAAATTACCGGAGAAAAGAGAGTTTACCTGTGGCAATTCAACGGTTCGTCGGCGAAAATCCTGAAAACTCTCGACCACGAGGACAGCGTTAAAAATGTTAGTTTTAGTCCCGACGGTAAGACTATTGCTGCTGCTTGCGGTGACAAAAAAGTTTACTTGTGGGAGTTTGATGGAAAAATGGCGAATTTAACTAAAAAACTCGACCACAGCGATACTGTAGAAAGCGTGAGTTTTAGTCCCGACGGCAAATTGATTGCGGCGGCGAGTGGGGGAAATACTGTTAAGCTGTGGGATTTTGACGGCAAGAAGGCGCTGCTATCGAAGACTTTGGAATCGAGCGATCGCGTGTTGAGCGTTACTTTTAGTTCTGACAGCAAAACTCTGGCTTTTGCTAGCAGCGATAGGACTATAATTCTGTGGCCTTTGGAGAATTTTGAACTGAATAAAATCATTGCTCGGAGTTGCGAATGGTTGGGAGATTATTTGCAGAATGACCCGAATGTTGCTGAGGGCGATCGGCTGCTGTGTCTGGGATTTGGCAAGCAGGCCTTAAATAAGAGGAAATAAACCATTTAGTGAGGACTGCATTCCTCTGTCGGCGGATGAATAAAAACTTGCATTCGTGACGGCGAACATCGAGTTAAATTTAGATTAAAAAATCTATCTGTTGACTGGTGTTTTGGGCTGTAAATTTGCGGTAAAATTCCAGTAATAAATTTAACTCATTTGGCGGTTCGCCAGCCCCATCAATCCGCAATTCAAACAAAAGGTCAACCACATGGATGTCAACTCCCAAAATGTCCAACCAATCCCGCCATTCAACGAGACAAACGAGGAAACACCAGAAATAGGGGGCGGTTTGCCCGTAATAGAATATTGGGCAGAACATAGCTTGTCCCCGGAAGGGCCGAAACTTTGGAAAACTTTGCTGCACAAAAGTGCTTGTTTGTCATGTTCTTGGGGCACTGGCGGGCAGAAAGGAGGTTTTACAAATGAAGAGGGTGAAAAACTTCAGCGCTGCATGAAAAGCGTCGAAGCAATCTCCGCTGAAATCAAGCCGGCTATCTCAACTCAATTTTTTGAAAAGAAGAGTATTGCAGAACTACAGCAATTAACTTCAATGGAAGCCGATAGGCTGGGAAGGCTGAGTTTTCCGATGATTTTGCGGGCTGGTTCATCTCATTACGATCGCATTTCTTGGGAAGAAGTTTATCAAATTGCCGAAGCTGCTTTTCGCAAAACCCCCGAAAGAGTGGCATCTTACAGTTCCGGTCGCTCTTCCAACGAAGCGGCTTTTCTGCTGCAATTGATGATGCGGGCGATGGGTTCCAATAACTTAGCAGATTGTTCCGATCTCTGCCACGCTCCCTCGACAACTGGCTTAAGCGAAATGTTTGCCACTCGCACCTCGATAGTGAGTCTAGAAAACTTAAAGCAAGCAGATTGCGTCGTGCTCGCGGGTGCGAATTCTGCCTACAACCATCCCCGCTTCATGAACGAATTAATTAAAATTCGCGACAAAGGCGGTAAAATCATTGTAATCAATCCGGTGATGGAAATCGGGTTAGTCAAGTTTGGTTCTCCAGCATTTCCCGTCAAGTCGCTCATCCCCGGTTCCGATATTTCCTCCTTATACTTGCAACCAATTCCGGGCAGCGATACGGCGCTATTTGTCGGCATTCAAAAGTCTATAATCGAACAAGGATTGCTGGACGAAAAATACTTGCAAGCCTATACAGAAGGCTGGGAAGCAGTAGTCCAGCACGCCCGCCAAACCGATTGGGAAACTATTACTAAAACCTGCGGAGTTTCCCAAGCAGAAATTGAGGCAGCAGCCAAAATCATCGGCACTTCAAAGCGAGTTGTATTCGGTTGGGCGATGGGAATTACCCAACACGGTAACGGTGTAGATAACGTTTTCAGCATTGCCAATACGGCATTGATGACGGGAAATGTCGGCAAAGAAGGGGCGGGATTAATGCCAGTCAGAGGACACTCAAATGTCCAAGGATTCGGCTCTATGGGCGTCACTGTCAAGCTGAAAAAAGAAATTCAACAAGCTTTAGAAAAACTGTTAGATCGTCCCCTCAGTCCTGTTAAGGGTTACGAAACTCGATCGCTCATTGAAGCAGCAGATGCAGGCAAAGTCGATACGCTGATCTGTCTGGGTGGCAACTTGTACGGGGCGAATCCAGATTCAACGCAGGCAAAACGCGCTTTAAGCAATGTTGAAACCGTTATCTACCTCGCAACCAAACCGAATTTAGGGCATTTTCACGGATTAGCCAAGCACAATACAATTGTGATTCCCGTGCTAAATCGCTTTGAAAACCCCCACAAAACAACGGTGGAATCGGGGAATAATTTTGTGCGTTTAAATGATGAGGGAAAAACTCATCTCCAGAATTCGGATTTGATTCCTGAAGTGCATTTTTTAACAGAATTAGCCAGCAGAATTCACGGTAATTTTCCCGTTGATTGGCGCCAACTTCAAGACACAAAATACGTTCGCCAATTGATTGGTAAAACTATTCCGGGCTATGAAAAAATAGCCACAATTGATGAAACAAAAGAGGAATTCACGATCGGCGGTCGCATTTTTACAGAACCTAAATTCCCTACAGAGTCTGGGAAAGCGAAGATGTTTGTCACGCCTTTACCTAAGTTGAAATTACCCGAAGCGAAAGAATTTGGAGTATCGGAGTCAACACAGGGTATTGTTGTGGCATTGATGACGGGACGCAGCTATTCTCAGCATAATACTGTCGTCTACAAAATTGATGACAAGTACCGGGGAATGCCGCACCGCAACTGCATTTTGATGAATCGCGCGGATGCAGAAAGCACTGGTTTTCAAGAACATCAGCGCGTGACGGTCCAGGGAAATGTGGGGAAAATGGAAAATGTCGAGGTGATTTACGGGGCGGTTCGTGAGGGTGCTGCTTTGATGTTTTATCCTGAAGTTAATGTGATTTTTCACCCGGAGATTGAAAAGCGATCGGGCACGCCTGCTTACAAGCGCGTACCTGCTTTTGTATACGCGGAAGTTCGGTAACGGATGTAACGGATGTAACGGATGTTATGATTAGCTCTACCTTCGGTCTTCTATAACTCACATTTTCGATGATTTTTAAGAACAGGCAAGATGCCTGTTCCACAAGGAGTTAATTTTTTGTAGGGTGGGCATCTTGCCTGCCCCTATGCAAGTCTTAATTAACTCTTAATTTGCAAAGTTCTACCGCGCCAAGTCCATCCCCAACCAGTTTCGGTTTTAATCGCAGAACCGATCGCCATCGCCGCCACTAACGCACCTCCCAAACCTCCTAACCACCAGTATTTCGTCGGACATTCAGAAATCTCGGCACCCAAGCGGCGCAAATTGTAATGCTGCCAAATTACGATTATTACTAAGAAGGAAGAAGGAAGAAGGAAGAAGGAAGAAGGAAGAGAGAAGACGGAAGAAGAAAGAGGGAAGACGGAAATTATTTGTTTCAGAATAATGAATAATCCTATCCACGGCATAGGATAAATAAAGAACATAATTGCAGCCATGTAAACCATCAAGCCCCAACTGCGGTTAGCGCCGAGATACAAATTCTTTGTCCAGCCTTCCCACAATGCGCTCCAAGACCGATACATCCGCACGGATGCCAAATCTGACCCGGAATAAAGTCCGAGCTTTAAACCCGCACGTTTGATGCGTCTAGCTAGTTCCACATCTTCCACAATTTCGCCGGCAACTGCTTCGTGACCGCCGATTTTTTCGTAGGCCGATCGCCTAAATAACATGAACGGCCCGCCCGCAAAAGCACTGTCTGTTTTCGAGGGATCGTTGACGGCGGTAAAGTCGTAGCAAACTGCTAGGTGATTGAACATTATCGGCTGTACTAACCACTCGGCCAAACACTCACAAACCAGCGCTGGCATACAGGTGAACAAGTCTATTTTCTCGGTTTCGGCTGTGGCAATAGCGGTTTCGATCGCTCCTGGTTTGAGTCGCACGTCGGCATCGATAAATAATAAGAAGTCTCCGGTTGCTATTTGCACAGCTTGGGCGCAGGCCCAGTTTTTGCCCGCCCAATATTGGTTGGTTGGTCGCGGCTGACCTGCTAATATTTTAAGCCGGGGGTCGTTGAGATGCTGTTGCAGGGTTTGCGCGATCGCTAACGTGTCGTCTGTCGAGCGATCGTCTACAATTAAAACCTCTAAGTTGTCCACAGACAGCGGTGTACTCTCCAAAATGGATCTCGCGCAATCCCGAATATTCTCTGCCTCGTTGTATGCTGGTACGATTACCGAAACTTTAGGGAACTGCGCGGCGGACTCCGGTGACAGCTTAGCCAAACTTCTGTCGGTTCGAGGCGCATTTTCGACCGATCGGCGCAAATTCTTAGTGTAAGCTCTACTTACAATCAGAGAAAAAATTAGCAGGGTTAACAATATCAAAGCGAACTGACCTCAAAATTTCGGTACAGGATTTGTCTCCCTAAATATTAAAAAATATTAAAACAAAAAGCTAGTCGATCGCCCGAAAAGTTATTTTGACCGAAAGCATCCAGGATACAAGCCCCCGGATTCATCCGTGGGGTCAATGCTTCAATCTAAAATCTAAAATCTAAAATCTAAAATCGATTGACCAACTCTTTTGCTATAATTTGTGAGCATCTTTCGGCTCGCCCGCAGCGAGGGGCAAGACCCCTCACCCAGACAGCGACCGAAAAGCCGAGGATAGATATCAGTTTTCAGAGGATATTGCAATGGGCGAATTTTTTACAGTCGATGTGTTTGCGAACACGATAGCGGTACTCGGCGCTTTGGGTTTTTTCTTTTTGGGATATCAAGCTTTGCAGATGTTGAAAAAATAAAGTATGTCAGAACTGAGATGTTACACCATTGTCAAGAACGGGCAAGATGCCCGTTCCACAAAGAATGATTTTTCTTGTGGAACAGGCATCTTGCCTGTTCCTCAACAAGTAATTGAGAATGGTGCAATATCTCAGTCAGAAGTCAGAAGTCTGAAGTATGAAGGAAAGAGGTCTGAAGGAAAGAAGTCAGAGGGAAGAAGTCCGATGGAACTCGGAATAAGGAAAGAAAGAAGAAGGAAAGAAACAACTATTCCGAATACCCAATTCCCTGTTTTGCCAATGCCCAATGCCCTGTTTTGCCCCTGCCCAGGAAGACCTAATTCACCTGAACAAGGCTATACAACTGACTCAACATTGCAACTGTTTCTTGCGAAAATCAACCAAAAAAAGGCTGCGTTATTATCATGGTGAGCCAACTTTTAGATGGACGCTATCAAATCATTGAAGTCATAGAAACAGGAGAATTTGGACAAACCTATCTGGCCAAAGATATTCGCCGTCCCGGAGAACCGCAGTGCTTTGTCAAGCACCTGCGTCCCGGTACTACCGAACCGAAATTAATTAATACTACGCGCCGTCTTTTTCAAAAAGAAGCAGAAGTTCTAGAAAAGCTCGGTCAACACGACCAAATTCCTCAGCTATTCGCTTATTTTGAAGAAAATGAAGAATTTTTCTTAGTTGAATCCTTTGTTGCCGGTCACTCGCTATCAACCGAGATTGTACCGGGCAAGCCTCTAACTGAAGAAAAAATGATTCCTTTGCTGAAGGAACTGTTAGAAATTTTAGTGTTTGTACACGGACAGGGAGTAATTCACCGAGATATTAAACCGGCTAATTTAATCCGCCGCTATTCAGATAATAAGTTAGTTTTGATTGACTTTGGCTCGGTGAAAGAAATTCACATCGCTCAAAGACAAGCGCCGGTAACTGTGCGGATTGGCACTCTGGAATATATGCCGATCGAACAATTTCAATACAACCCGCAACTCAACAGCGATATCTACGCTTTGGGAATGATTGGCATCCAAGCAATGACGGGTTTGCCGGCTTACGATTTGCCGAAATTGCGGGATTTGAAAAATTCTAATAAAGGCGAAATTGTTTGGCGGCATTTAGCCACGTGTTCCCAAGCGCTGGCCGATGTTTTGGATAATATGGTGCGCTACGATTTTCGGGAGAGGTACCAGTCGGCGGCGGAAGCTTTAGCCGATTTGAGGAAAATTGGCGATCGCTCGCGGGCGCGGATTCCCAAGCTAACAATATATCGCGAAGAAGTCGATCGGCGCAGCAGCAGCCGGGGTGATATTACCGTCGTCGGTCGGAGAATATTAGATGAACTGCGCGTCAGTTTGGAATTGCTGCCAGAAGAAGCAGAGGCGATCGAAGATGAGGTATTGAACCCTTACCGGAAATACAGGCAAAAAGGCGAACGCTACGAACAATCACTGCAAGAAGCAATGCAGCAAGAATATCCCTTTTCTCAGGAAACTCGCGAGGAGTTAAAACGCTTGCAGCAAGTTTTAGGGCTTACCGACGAAGATGCCGCGAAAATCGAAGAATTAGTCATTCCTAAATCTTTATTTGCTAAATTGTACAAGGCGATCTCCACAGTTTTGGAGGGACACCGCAACCCCAATCTGCCACCACCGAGTAGCGCCCCTCACCTCGAATTGCAGGCAAGTCCGGCGGTATCCTCGCAGGTAAATCTGAACGGAAAAACCGATTTCTCGTTAGCGCAGCCCGCCCCTACGGGGGCTACGCCAACGGAGAGGATCGCCAGCCCAGCAGCACTTGTCCCCAAAGAAACTCGCAAATTCAATCCTTATCTTGCCGGGGCAACAATTGCGGCTCTCTTAGCTGCGATCGGCGGAATTTACGGATATCTCAAGTGGCAAGAATGGCAGCAGCGAGCCCAGAAAGAATCCCAAGAGCTCAATCAAATTGAAGCTTTTTATAAAGGCAGTAATTATGAAGACTGCATCAGCCAAATACCAACAATTGCCAACACTTCCAGCAGCTATTCATCCGCTCAGGAGTTACAGGAACAGTGCCAAGCAGGTCTGCGGTGGAAGAACGCCAAAGTCAAAAATTTCGCTCAGCATTCAGATGCCGTTGGGTCTGTTGCTTTCAGTCCAGACGGCTTAATGTTAGCCAGCGGTTCTAAAGACAAAACCATCCAAATTTGGGATTTAGCTACAGGCAAGTCTATCCGCACTTTTCCAGGAGATTCCTCCACCATTTGGTCGGTTGCTTTTGACTCAAACGGTACTAAACTGGCGACTGGAACCGGTTTTTGGCGAGTCATGCTGTGGGATTTGAAAACAGGGCAAGTGATTCGCAGTCTCGACCACACTGCTTCTGTGTGGTCTGTCGCTCTCAGCCCCGACGGACAGCTTGTGGCTAGTGGCAGCGGAGACAAAACCACAAAGATTTCGGAGGCAGCAACTGGCCGTTTGATTCAGAGTTTTCCAGACCATACAGATTTTGTTTATTCTGTTGCTTTCACTCCAGATGGAAAAAGTTTGGTTAGCGCTTCTAAGGATAAAAAAATTACAATTGTTGATGTCGCAACAGGGGCGTTGCTCAAAACTATTGAGGGACACGGCGACCCCGTGAGGTCGATTGCTGTTAGCCCAGACGGCAAGACAATTGTTAGCGGTTCCTACGATGAAAGTATTAAAATCTGGAATATCGAAACAGGAGATTTAATTCGCTCGATCAAGGGACATTCTGACGATATTGTCTCGGTTGCTATCAGCCCGGATGGGAATTTTATTGCGAGCGGGAGCAAGGATAAAACTATTAAAGTTTGGGATTTTGCTACCGGAGAATTGCTGAATACTTTGACGGGACATTCCGATGAGGTTTATGTGGTGACTTTTAGTCCTGATGGCAAAACTATTGCTAGCGGTTCTAAAGACAATACTATTAAGTTGTGGTTGAGGTAATCAGAAGGAAGTTCGGCAACGGATTATGTAACGGATGTAACGGATGTACAGGATAGAAGGAAGAAGGAAAAATAGTCCTTGACCACAGACTATACTTGTAGGGTGGGCAGTACACACTTTACTACTACACAAGTAGTGTAAAAATTGAAAAGTTGGGTCTACGAGGGAAGAAGTCAGTCAACAGTCAACAGTCAACAGTATCCATTAGTCACCTGTCATTTAATTGCTATAATTCAGCTCGTTTTTTAAGATTGGGGGAAAGTGCCAATAAGGCGTTTCTAATTCGTCCTCAGTTGAATAATTTTCAGTTGATTTCTCTCGGATTTGAAAAAAGTAGTAGAGGTTAGCCACAGTTAAATCGGATATTTCTTGCCAATTCGAGGCAGCTAAAGCTTGATAGCCAGTAGCGATCGCCTGCTGGCTGATATAAAATTCGTATCCCCGGCGGATTTCCGGCGACACAGCGAAGGTTAGCTGGTCGCGCAAGGATAGAAAGTGAGACTTTTGCTTTAAAGTTTCATAAAGGGAAGGTTCCGTAGCTAATACCGCGAATGTAGTGTACACGCTGCTTTTTAAACTATCGGCAGTGAGTTTATCTAAACTAGCTAACTGGTGCTGCTCTTTTGGAGACAAAGTTTCCATCCAATCAACCTCATTTTGCCAAAATTCTATTACACTTAAATCATGACCTAGAATCCTAGTAACTTCGGGAAATAAAAAATTTAGTTCTGGTTCGGATTGACATCCTTTAACAACAGTTAGAAGATTTTGACAAATTTTTGATTGGAGTTCCCGCAGGCGATCGCTCACCATATCGTAGGCCCGCTGCAAGTGAAACGTGACGCCGATCGCCTGCTCGATCGCCCAAACACATTCCATTTGCCTGAGTTGTCCGGCAGAACATAGCCCCTCTAACAAACTAGGATTCTCATAAATTTTTAAAGCCTCAAACAGCATATCCCGCCCGCTATTAATTTCGGAATTCCGAAGTTTAATATCTGGCACTGTCAGGGCTGACTGACAGCGTTTTATAGCTTTAGAAAAAATCTCATAACCGTTAACCAGTTTCTGGCGGTGCATTTCAAAACTAGAGTCGTGAGCCACCTTAAAAATATGCTGGATCACCTCTACTCCCCTATCTTTGAGGATGTGTCTGAGATCAATAAACCCGTCTTTAATTTTTAGCTTCTGGTGCTTGGCCTCTTCTCGGATTTTTAATACTTGGTTGAGGTTTACTGCTGACAAAACTGTGCTCGATACAGTGCCAATACCAATGACAGCAGCAGTTGCTTGGATCACTGCCAAATTAATTTTCAGACAGTTAAGCATTCTGTATGTTTTTTGAAACCCCTGATGAGTTTGAGCCACCTGCAACGGCGCCAGTGTCACGTACACGGGAGCTACCAGCGGCTGTATGGGGCCACCTCCGCCTAACTGTGCGAGCAATCCTATAACTCCGCGATCCGATTGAGTTTCACTTTTTGATTGATAAAAAATTTTTGCAATCTCCACAAACTCTCCTGTCACCGGATCTCTAGCAGCAGGGAGCAATTTTCCTGTTTTGGCAGCAGGCTGTACAAGCTTGCCACTATTGAGTCGCGCCTGAGTTGCAGGGGTGAATATATAATCCATGTTGTGACTCAGTTTCCATTCAAAAACGCAGATGTTCTGTATTGTATGCTGTTTATGGAAACGAGGCATGAAAGGAAATGAATGAGTATCTCAAGGCATTCCAGGCTATTACCCAGTTTAGCGATCGATTGTTGGCAGACGAATATCAATCCGTGGAGATTAAACAGTCAGCTACCCAACTCAGTTTAGATGTGGAACCTTGTATTGACGAAATTAAGCAATCTGCCATCAGACTCAAGGGGTTACTTCAGGTATGTTTCAAAGATGTATCTCATGCTGAGGATGTCTGGAATAGCAAGCCGAGAATTGCTGGATCATCTCCTGTTGATGTCTGGGAGCAAATTGGCGAACTAAGCGGATGCGATGTGAGAATTCGCAGTTTAGGAAAACAGGGCAAATATGATACTGTTGCTAAAGTTCGCAAATCTTGGAGCGACAAGGCGACCAAGTTAAAAAATCAGTGGTTTTTGTGGGATAAAAACGCTCAAGTGTTTCAAAGAGATACTATTGGTTTTTTTGAAAAAGATAATTTGCACAAAGAGCTGCGGAATGAAGTTGATGCCCAAGCCGAGCGAGTGATTTTAATTATGGAGAATGAACTAACTTTAATTTTTCAAGAATTACAATCTATAGATATAGAAAAATTTGAAATTTGTATTGAATGCTTCGACCTAAAGAGTCAGTCGAAATTTAGAGAGCGACTACAATCAATAGGCGGGGAGATTGTATCGAAGTTTACGGAGCCACTGAAATATTTGCCTGATTCTTATATTAAAACTTTTAAAGAAACACTGAAAGAACCTGTAGAGAATTTGGTTCACAAAAGCAAGATGGGAATCAGTTTGGTCGATTTTGAAGAGTCCTGTAAAGTGATTGGGTTAATCCTGGATAATGTGATTATAGCAATTTTTGAGGAGCGCATGAAACTGGCAATTCAAACAGTTGAAAAAGCGATTAAATTCTACAATAATTTTTTAGAGAAGCAGGCGCGGTATCAGAAAGAGACGCCGGAACAGCGATCTGCGGAAAAAATTTGGATCGAATGCCAGCGGCAGCAACTCAGGGAAGTTCAGCAGTATATTGATGCAGTCATTAGTCATTAGTCATTAGTCATTAGTCATTAGTCATTAGTCATTAGTCATTAGTCATTAGTCATTAGTTATTGGTCACTGGTTATTGGTTATTGGTTAGTAGTTATTGGTTATTGGTTATGGGTTATTAGAACGAACAACTAACAATTAACAAATAACCACTGACCACTAAAAACAGTCAACAGTCAACAGTCAACTGTCAACTGTCAACAGATTATTGATATTGACCGCTGATTTCGTAAACGATCGCGCCCAAAGACGCTAAGCTAGCTAAAATTAGCATTCCGGCCGGCATGAATTTTTGAGTTTTAACAAGGCGCACAATAAAGACTATTACTAAAACAGCGGAGATGGCTGCTGCTAATGTTAAACCCCAACTTTGTCCCATAAGCTGGGCGGTGCCGGCAAAAATTAGCAGGGAACCGCTAATCAGGCCGGAAATGAGTGAGGCTTGGCTTTTGGCCTTGATATAACCCATGATGCCGCCAACCAGTGTTAAAATGCCGTAGCCGATCGCGGCTGTTGTACCTAAATTCATTTTTAATCCTCTCGATTTCACTGTTTGCATCTAAATTTATACAGCGCAGCCTGCAATTAGTGTCACGAATTGTTAGAAAATTTATTAAAGCCAGTCAGGATATGTAACTGTTATACAATTGCCATTATGTCAGCCCTAACTTCTGGTGCGATCGCCCAAATCCGTTACCTCCAGCGCCAAGCGGCATCCCTGCTGCTGTATCAATCAGTTCTCAAAAGCCCCGCAGGTCAAGCTTTTCTCGATTTGCTGCAAGCCCTTCATCACAGCGAAGTCAGCGCTTTGGAATGTCAGATAGCTTACGGAAACTGGTTCAAACTTCAGGCTGCTAAAAATTTAAGCTGGAAAGATTCTCTGATTTCCGAAATTCTCAAAGACGAAAACCCCTTTTCTCGCCGAGCTCAGCAAACAGATTTTGCAAGTTTGCCCCCCGCTTTGGTGGAAGCCGCCCGACATGATTTAGAAGTGCTGCAAAATATTTACGAATGCAGCAGCGAACAGTTGAGCAAGTGGGTGCGCGTAGCGGGTCAACTTGACGCAGTGCCTCCGATTTGGCATTCAGAAACTGTAGCAGAACCGGGAGATTTGCCGCTGCACGGAAAACTGGAAAAATGGTCGAGCGCGGTGGAATCTTTGGCAGTTTATTACCGACAGTTTGGCACGGGTTTGTTTGCCGAATATCGCGCTTTTAGGTGGCGGAGAGGGCAGTTGGCGAGTATTTCACATCCCGATGGCATAACTTTAAAAGAGTTGGTTTGCTGCGATTGGCAGCGGGATGCTCTGGTAAAAAATACGGAGTTTTTGTTGGCAGGTTATCCGGCTTTGCACGTTTTGCTGTACGGGAGCCGCGGTTCGGGTAAGTCTTCTTTGGTGAAGTCGCTGTTAAATGAATTTGGATCTCGCAATCTGCGCTTGATTGAAGTATCTAAATCGGATTTGCAAGATTTGCCGCTAATTGTCGAGCAGTTGCGGGGAGTTCCTCAAAAGTTTATTATTTTTGTGGATGACCTTTCTTTTGAGGAAGATGACGATGCTTTTAAAGCTCTGAAAGTTGTCTTGGAAGGAAATGTCACTGCTCGCTCTCAAAATGTGGTAGTTTACGCCACATCTAACCGCAGGCATTTAATTCGAGAGTTTTTTGACGACAGACCTCGCCCCCGCGATGGAGACGAAGTTCACGCTTGGGATACTGTGCAGGAAAAACTTTCATTTAGTGATCGATTTGGCTTGACTTTAACTTTTGAACCGGCCGATCAAAACACTTATTTAACAATTGTGCGACATCTGGCAGAACTTGCTGGAATCCAACTCGCTCCCGAGGATTTGGATAACCGTGCTAAAGAATGGGCAACTCGTCGCAATGGGCGATCGGGGAGGACTGCGCGGCAGTTTGTTGATTTCCTGAAAGCAGATTTAGCCCTTTTTGAAAAATAGATAGTCTGCGATCTAGGGCGGGTTTGAGCCGATATATGGGAAGGCAATTCAGGATAGGAATTAACCCGCCCTTACAGTACACAAGGGCCAAATAAAAATCTTAATTTTTTCATAATTTTATTGATAACAACTAACTAACAAGATTTGATATAATTGTCGAAATCTCCCAAGAAACTTCCCGAGCCAGAGCACATCCTGACTCCATGAATCGACTACTAAATAATGAGGAAAATATCATGGGTTTATTTGATAAAGTATCGCAGACTCGTCAAGAAACGGACGTAAGATTAGGGCCGGCAGAAGCATTTGCGGCGATCGCGCTAATTGCCGTAGCAGCCGACGGTTACATCAATGACAGCGAAAGTAAAGCGATTAGCATGACGCTATCTCGGATGCAACTGTTCCGCAGCTATCCCGATGACGTAATGAGAAAAATGCTCGAGCGCCTGCTGATGATTCTGCAACGGCAAGGAGTTGAGGTACTGTTTAATGCAGCTTTGGCAACCCTTCCCGACGAACTTAAAGAAACCGTTTTTGCTGTCACAACTGATATCGCTTTAGCAGATGGCGAGGTTTCAGAAGAAGAAGAACAACTTTTGAACGATCTTTACAGTGCATTGGGGCTTTCCGAAGATATTGCCCTCAAGATTATAGACGTGATGTTGATTAAGAACAAAGGTTAAGAAATCAGGGGGAGGAGTGAGGAGGGCGAATTTTACAATATAAAAAATTAGCGCCTACTTACTTAGCTGACAAATTCTCCAAAAGTGCGGGTTGAGGGATATGATGGTTGGTAAAATTGCGATCCCAATTGCGATCGCCCGCTACTACCTCAAATGCCTTTCACTTACACCCGCACTGTTCACTTTCAAGATACCGATGCTGCTGGAGTCGTTTACTTTGCTAACGTTTTGGCGATGTGCCACGAAGCTTACGAGGCATCTCTAGCAGCATCGGGAATTAATCTCAAAGCATTTTTCAGCAATTCCGAGGTTGCCTTTCCCATAATTCATGCTAGTGTAGATTTTTATCGCCCAATGTTTGCGGGCGATCGGCTGATAATTCAATTGACGCCCAAACAACTTACTGGCGATGAATTTGAAATTGCCTATCAAGTATTTTCTGAGGAAGTTGCAGGAAGAAGCGCTGCTAAAGCTCTGACTAAGCACGTCTGCATCGATGCACTTAGCCGAACTAGAAAACAGCTATCTGAAGACTTGATGCAGTGGATGAGGAAATTTGAGATTGAGATTTCCGATTAGTTCTCTCTTTAAATAATAGCAGGGAATGACTGTAAAATTTCTGTTTTGTTGATAATTATTTCTGAATTGTTGATATTATGTCAAATCGCAATTATGCCATTGTGGGTACGGGAGCTTTAGGCGGATTCTACGGTGCTAGACTGCAACAAGCAGGTTTAGAAGTCAATTTTTTGCTACGCAGCGATTACGATTACGTCAAAAAACACGGTTTGATTGTCGAGTCTCCCGAAGGCGACTTCACCCTCCCCCACGTCCGCGCCTACCACGACGCGCACAAAATGCCTCAGTGCGACGTAGTAATTCTAGCGCTGAAAACAACTCAAAATCACTTGTTGCCCAAAATTTTGCCTCCTTTATTAAAGGATAACGGCGCGGTTTTAGTATTGCAAAACGGATTGAATACAGAACCGGAAGTAGCTAAAATTGTCGGTGCAGAACGAGTGGTTGGCGGGCTGTGTTTTCTCTGTTCTTATAAAGTTGGGCCAGGTCATATCTGCCACCTTGATTACGGCACTATCACGCTGGGAGAATATTGCCAAGAGTACAAAGCAATCGGTATTACTAATAGATTGCACCAAATTGCTGCAGACTTTAAACGTGCTCATATTCCCATAAAAATGAGCGATGATTTGCTATTGTCAAGGTGGAAAAAGCTGGTTTGGAATATTCCTTATAACGGGCTGTCTGTAGTTTTGGATGCGAGAACTGACGAACTGATGGCTAATCCTGATACTCTGATTTTAGTGGAGGAAATCATGGGGGAAGTGGTAGCGGGAGCCAAAAGTTGCGATCGCATTATTCCCGATGACTTTATCCCACAAATGCTTGAATACACTCAGAAAATGAAGCCTTACCGCACCAGCATGAAAATCGATTATGATGAATCGCGGCCCCTGGAAGTTGAGGCAATTTTTGGTAATCCGATACGGGTGGCGCAGCAAGCAGGTCTTAAGTTGCCCCAAATAGAGGTACTTTACCGAATGTTGAAGTTTGTGGATTTTCAAAGACAAGAAGCGGAGAGGACGAGAAGGCTGTTAGGTTTGTCGTAATTAGTCAGTTGACTGTTGACTGTTGTCAGGAGTCGGAAATAAGCATGAGAAATTCTGCCTTCTGTATAGATCGCGCCTAATAATTATTGATCTTTGAGCGCAATTTCTTGCAATTGTTCTCGATTGAGTTTGCCTTGAGAATTGCGGGGCAATTGTTCGACGATAACCCAATATTTCGGTCGCTTAAACTTGCTCAACTTATCTTCTATTGCCGCTTGCAGATTTTTGACACTAACTTCGGAATTAGCGGGAACGTAGATAGCCGTAACGACTTGACCCCAATCTTTGTTTGGCAAGCCAATTACAGCAATATCCGCCACTAAATTAGTCGATCGCACAACGGCTTCAACTTCCGCCGGAAATACATTTTCTCCGCCTGTGATAATTTTATCGCTGCTGCGTCCAACGATATTTAAGTAGTTATTTTTATCAAAAAATCCCACGTCGTCTAATTGGAAATATTGGCGATCGCCGAATAGTTCAGGATAATAACCCAACGCCAAAGATTGAGCATTAACCACAATATTTCCAATTTTATTATCGCACAAAATCTCGCCTTTTGCACTGCGAATAGTTATTTGAGCGTGCGGTAAAGTTTGACCGGAACTGTTATTACCCGCGAGAAAATCTTCGGGTTTTAGTGTAGCAATTTGCGAGGCTGTTTCGGTCATGCCGTAACTAGGCGCTAATTTGATTTGATAGTTTCTAGCTGTTTCTAAAAGTTCCGGCCAAGCGGGAGCCCCGCCCAAAAGTACGGCACGAAACCGTCCCAGCCAATTAGCTGTATCTGGGTTTTGCAGCAGCCGTTGCAGTTGAGTGGGAACTAAAGAAATGAAAAATTCTTCGGGTTCGATATCGCTTTTTTTACCATTTTCTAATTCTTTAAATGGCTGAATAGCCAGTTTTCCTCCGGTAGTAAAGGAACGCATGAATTGCATTAAACCGCTGACATGGTATAATGGCAAAACGCAGAACGAGTTGATTTTGTCAACTTTAAAATATTGTTGAAAACCTTGTACTGATGCGGTTAATGTTTCCCAAGTGTGCATGGCAAAACGGATTTTTCCTGAAGAACCGCCGGTGGGAATCATGATTGATGGTAATGGGTAATTGGTAATTGGTAATTGGTGAGGGTTTTTATTTGGGTCAGTTGGAGATGCGCTTAATCTGAAATCTTGCACCATTCTCAAGAACAGGCAAGATGCCTGTTCCACAAGGAGTGAATTTGATTGTGGGGTGGGCATCTTGCCCGCCCCTAAAAGACTTATTGAGAATGGTGCAAGATGTGAGATTAATTGCATTTTCTTGAGATTTTCCAGTGCATTTTGCCCAAAAATTATGTCTGGTTGGACTAAATCAAAAACTTGTTGCCATTCTGATTTTACCCAGTTGGGATTGCAGAGAAAAATCTGGCATTTGGCGGCACAAGCGCTGATGAAACTAGCAAGAAATTGTACGGGTTCCGCTTCTGCTATAAAAATTGTCTGCGGTGTTTGCTGTGGTTGATTTTGGCTGAATTGTTGAAATACCCGATCGACAATTCGGGCAAATTCGCCGCTGTCACAACCGATGAGCCAATTATTGGGCAAGCCAGCCACGAGATCCAGAATATTTACTGTGAGATTTGTTGCCATAGATGCTTTCACCAAGTTTTTCGATTCAAAACAATTATGTAACCCGCCTGATTTAGTCGTGGGACTAATCTAAAATCTAAAATCTAAAATCTAAAATCGAATCATTCTCGTCGAACCAGGAATCAGTTCCGAAGCCTAATGATCTATTATTAAAAGACAATTCTGTTGCTAAATTTAAGGCTGCTTGTCTGCCGATTTTGGTTTCAAATACTGATGAGAAAACAGCGTCTATATTGTGAGTTTGACAAAATTTTCGCAGTTGGGATGGGGAACCAGCAATCGCAGGTTTAATGACGAAAATTCCCCGCCAGCCTTGGCTGTAGCACTCTTGGATGCGATCGAGGTTGGCTGCAGATTCATCAAGGGCGATCGGAGTTGCATAAATAGCATTTAATTCTACCATTTCCTGAAACTGTGTTACGGGCAGCGGCTGTTCCAAAAATTCAATGTCTGCAGAAAAGTCGGGAGTTGCTTTTACCTTGTCGCAAGCTTCCAGCCATGTTTTAGCCTGCGAGTAACTAAGTCCCCCGTTGGCATCTAAGCGCAAAAATGATTTTTCGCGATCGCACAAATTGTGCATTGCTTGGATTAGCTGTTGAAAAATCTTTAATTCTTGTTCAATTGCAGCAACACCAATTTTCCATTTAAACGTCCGATATCCCTCTAACCAAAGCATTGGTAAAGCCTGCAAAGCTGTTTCACCTGCTGGCAATAAACCGCTGTACTGACTCAGCCTCTTCTCCTCCTCTTCGCAAAGGTAAGTTAAATTTTTTCTCTTCTCCCCCCCTTGCCAAGGGGGGGCTGGGGGGGGTGAATTTTTGTCGTTTGATAGTGCTGACTCAAAGCCAAATTGACAAGCCGGCAATTCAGCGGAAATAGCAAAAATCATCTCTGATGAAATATTACCTGGCAACGAGTTACAAAAATCTAAAGCTTGCTCAAAACTTTCGGAACCAAACCAACTCAAAGGGGCAATTTCTCCCCACCCAATTTGATTATTTTCGCCCACAATTCGCAGGATAATTCCTGATCGAATATGCCAGATGCCGTGACTTGTTTGCAAGGGACGCTTAAATTTTCGCTGATAAGTGCGAAACTCGAATTGATAAAGCATTAGTTTTTTAGTTAATCATAAAATTCTCTCACAACTGATCCAAAATTCTCAATATTTTCAAAATGGATATTGTGACCAGCTTTTGGTACAATTTCCAGACGGGCGGCAGGACACAAGCGGGCAATTTCGGTATTTATAGTTGTAAATTTATCATCATATTCTCCCGCTAGCAAGAGGATGGGGATTTGATTTTGTGCGAGTTTTTCCCAGAGAGAGGGCTGGTTGCCGGTTCCCATATTGCGGAGAGATTTGGCTAACTCTAAGGGATTGTTTGCTAAGCGGGTTTCTATGAGTTTGTCGAAATTGGGAGAGTTTTTTAAAGATTTGAATAAAGGGCGATCGTACCAGTTGAATAAAAAATCTTTAATGTTGCTATTTTCCAGCTTTTGTGCTAGCTGTAAATCGGCTTCCCGGCGGTGCGATCGCTCTTTTTCGGTTTTCAATCCTGGCGAAGCTGACTCTAACACTACTTTCTCGAATCTTTCTGGAAAATGTAATGCCATGTAAAGTGCCAACCGCCCGCCCATTGAATAGCCCAACAACAAACATTTATCTATTTGTAAATCATTTAATAACTCGATTAATGCTTGGGCAGTAGTTGACATATTGTAGCAACTTTCGTCGCCGATTACTCTGGTTTTTCCGTGACCGGGAAGGTCAACTGCTAAGCAGCAATAACTGTTAGAAAGTAAGGGGATGACCCTGCTAAAGTCTTGACTGCTGCCCGTGAATCCATGCAAAAATAAAAGTGTCGGCTGATTCTTGTTGCCAGTTAAGGAATAGTGAAAGTTATAATTCTTAAATTTGTTCATAGACAATTCTACGATTCAATGTGAGGTACGAATTGCTGAATTAAAGAAGATTTTGAGAAGTCGCCCAACTCTGCCAACTCCACGAACTCCCTCAACTTAGCAAACCATACCTCAATTTTACCGGAATTCTCGATCGCCCGATCTACAAAACAAACCCCAACGCCAGCAGCAATCCGCTCGAAAAATGCAGCGTGACTGCGATAAACTTAGAGTTGCTGACCTTTGCCGGTTGGTCGTGATAGTCTGTGACATGGCGGCAAAGGTCGATCGCAAATGGCAAACTTCCAAAAATCAACAGCGTCCAAATTGGGAACATTCCCAAAGCCACAAATAGCACAGTCAAAGCATAAACGCTGCCGCATAACCACTGCAACAACTGAGCACCTTTTTTCGTACCGAGTCGAACAATTGGGGATTTTTTACCCGCCGCCAAATCGTCCTCAACTTGGTGAAAATGGGAACAAAATAAAATGATACTCGTTGTAATTCCCACGATTGCAGAACCCACCAAATTAGTTGCAGACCAAGTTTGAGTTTGACTGTAATAAGCAGCGGCGAAGGCTAGCGGCCCGAAGGTGAAAAAGCAAATAATTTCTCCCAAACCTTGATAGCCAAGACGAAACGGAGGCCCTTGATAAGTGTAGCCCAGAGCACAGCATAAAACTACTAGCAAAATTACTGTTGGGTCTTTTTGCCACCAGCTTATGGCACAGATTCCTGACACTCCGACTGCTAAAAATAGATTTGCTAGCCCGAAAATTAAAGCTTTATTTCCGGTTAAGTTAACTAGAGAATGCGCTTTGTTTTTATCGATGCCGGTTTCTGAGTCAAATACATCATTGCTGAGATTCAGCCATGCTATAATCAAAATGGCTGAAATTAAAAATGTCGAAAAAATTGACGAATTAATCGTTTGAGTTTCGGCAAAAGCAATTGCAGTTCCTACTGAAATAGGAATCACCGCAACGCTGTACATGGGCGGCTTGATTGCCGCCAGCCACAATTTACTATTTGAACGTTCAATTAACTTTGTTGTCATTACACAAACTTGATTCAATTGATAGCAGCGTAGTAATTTTACAATTTTATTGGTGAACAAAGTCTACTCTCGATCGGGTTGAGTGTGCGGCCGACATCCACATAGAGGCTGTGGCGGTACTCAAACAGCGCAAGTAGCCCGTCTGTCAACCTCTGCAGGGGGCGATCGACTTTTGCGAAATTTAGCCGATCGATCTTAAAGTTTTGTGTCTAAATGTTTCGATCGATCGCCCGACGGTCGGTTTTTTTCCCCAACAGAGCCCAAACAGGGAGGGAAACTCAAAAGGTCGTGTTTTGCGATCGCCCTCCCGTGCTTAGATCGAAATAGGGGTTTTAGCCGGACAAACCCACACTCTATCTGACAAATCTGCTATTCTCGCTTTCATGACAGTAATACCGCACCGCGCTAATCTCTTGCAAGACCGCAATCAACTGCATCAGTTTCTGTTAAATTGCCAGCAGTCTTTAACCGAAAAAGATCGCACAAAAATAGTTAGTATTTCTCAGGAAATTTATCCCCTCGATCCGCTAGCTGTACTGCAAGAGATTTCCGAACCTTGTCAGCGGCACTTTTACTTTGAAAAAAGAGACCCCATTGCCGGCAAAAGTTTTGCAATTGCCGCCCTTGATTCGGCAATCCATCTCACCGTAGCAGGAACCGATCGATTTGTGGCAGCTCAAAACTTTATTCGTTCAACAGTTGCCAATACAATTACCATTGGTGCGGAACGCTTGCCATTTAGCGGGCCTCACTTTTTTTGTAGCTTTGCTTTTTTTGATGAGAACATTGCTGCTAATTCTTACTTTCCGCCCGCCACCATATTTTTACCCAAATGGCAGATTACCAGACAGAAAGATACCTGCATCCTCGTCGCAAATGCCATCATAGAAAAAGATCGAAACGTTAAAAATATTGCTGAGAATATTTGGCAAACCTTTGATAAAATTGAATCTCGCAAATACCATAAACTAACAACTGCGATCGACAGTTCGATATCTTTGAAACAAATCCCCGTCAATGATGCCAGTCAATTTAAAACATCAGTCAAGTCGGCTTTAGAATTGATCGCCTCTAAATATTTTAGTAAAATTGTTTTATCCCAAGCAATCAATGTGATTTCTCAAACCCCTTTCAGTTTAATAGATTCATTAAATAACTTGCGCCTCAGCTATCCAGATTGCTATGTATTTTCAACCAGTAACGGCAAAGGACAAAATTTTATCGGTGCTAGTCCAGAACGCTTAATTAGCATTCACAACAATCAGTTATTAACAGATGCTTTAGCAGGTTCAGCACCGAGAGGAAAAACGGAGGCGGGAGATGCGAAATTAGCCCAAGGATTGCTAGAGAGTGAGAAGGATATTCGCGAACATCAAGTTGTGATTGACTTTATTGTCGATCGCCTATCTAAACTCGGCATAACCCCCAAATTTTCCCCAGTGCCCAGACTGCTGCAACTATCAAACATTCAGCATTTGTGGACACCTATAACAGCTCAAATTCCCCCTGATATTCATTTATTAAAGATTTTAGCTCAACTGCATCCAACCCCAGCGGTAGCAGGCGTGCCGAGAGATATTGCTCTCGAACAAATTCGCCGCTGCGAAAGCTGCGATCGCTCTTTGTACGCAGCACCCCTCGGCTGGATCGATCGCACCGGCAACGGCGAATTTGCCGTGGGAATTCGATCGGCTTTAATCGATGGCGATCGGGCTATACTTTATGCTGGTGCTGGTATTGTGGCGGGTTCGGAACCAGAGAAAGAACTAGCAGAAATTCAGCTCAAATTACAACCACTTTTAAATGCTTTAGTCTAATAATTAAGCTAATTTGCAGGATCTAGAGTTGTCAAGTTAATTGATTGAGTCTGTGTTAATGTTTAATTTTCACCTCCTCAAAATGTTCTACTATGGGAAAAGGATCGTAAAAATGGTGAAGCATTCTTTTCCACTCTTGATATTCAGCGGAATTCCTAAATCGAATGGTATGAGCTTCTAAATTTTTCCATCTAACCAATAATAGATATTTTCCTTGAACTTCTGTGCAGCGATGAAGTTCGTGAGATAAATATCCATCTATAGACGCTATCAAACTGGAGGCTTCTCTAAAAGCTATCTCAAAATCCCTCTCACAGCCAGATTTGACATTAAGCACAACCGCCTCAAGAATCATAAAAATGTATCCTGACAATTATTTGAGTATAATATCCTAGCACAATACAGAGTTGAGCTACTCAGGTTTAGCAATGCCAATAGATTTTCGCAACACAAATACCGTCTGGGCTTCCGTATTAGCAGAAACTTTGCAGCGGTTGGGATTAACTACAGCCGTGATTTGTCCCGGTTCGCGATCGGCACCGCTAACAATAGCCTTTGCTCAAAACAAAAAACTCGAAACTATTCCCATACTCGACGAACGTTCAGCGAGTTTTTTTGCATTAGGAATTGCCAAAAAATCCTATTTGCCAACCGCACTAATTTGTACATCTGGAACGGCCGCAGCCAACTTTTATCCTGCTATCATAGAAGCCAGAGAAAGTCGAATTCCGCTGCTAATATTCACCGCCGATCGACCTCCAGAACTGCGGGACTGTCACGCCGGACAAGCGATCGACCAAGTGAAAATCTACGGCAATTATCCCAACTGGCAAGCCGAATTAGCGATACCTTCTGCGTCCAGAGGAATGCTAGACTATCTGCGCCAGACGATCGTGTATGCTTGGGAGCGATCTCAATTTCCAACACCGGGCCCCGTCCACCTCAACATCCCCTTTCGCGACCCGCTTGTACCCGTTCCAGACATAGCCGTAGAAGCTTTAGAAACAGAATTTAATCCCGAAGATTTCTTTGCAGGATTAGAACCCATTTTCGCGGGAGAAAGCTCTACCCCCCCCAGCCCCCCCTTGTTAAGGGGGGGAGAAGAAAGTACAATGCAACAGTGGCAAAAGTGCAGCAAAGGGATTATTATTGCAGGCGTTGCACAGCCTCAATTTGCCGAAAAATACTGTAGTGCGATCGCCCAAATTTCCAAATCCTTAAACTGGCCAGTTTTAGCAGAAGGATTATCCCCAGTCAGAAACTACGCCCAACTCAATCCTTATCTAATTTCCACCTACGATTTAATCCTGCGAAACCGCGAACTAGCAGATAAATTAACCCCAGAAATCGCCATTCAAATCGGAGACTTACCCACAAGCAAAGAACTGCGAAACTGGCTAGACAAAACCCAACCCAAACGCTACATAATCGACCCCAGCCACCACAACTTCGATCCCCTACACGGCCAAACACTTCACCTGCGAACCTCCCCAGAAAATATCGCAACTAATCTCGCAACTATATTAACTCTTGTCCCCCCCCTAAACAAGGGCGAGTCAACTCTTGTCCCCCCCCTTAACAAGGGGGGGTTAGGGGGGGTTCAAACCTCTCCATCAAACGAATACCTCCAACTTTGGCGCAACACCGAAATCCAAGTCCGACAAACAATAGACCAAAAAATATCAGCAATTAACAACATAATCGAGCCCAAAGTTTCCTGGCTGCTTTCCCAAATTTTGCCTCCAGCAACACCGATCTTTATTGCCAACAGTATGCCCGTGCGAGATGTAGAGTTTTTCTGGAAGCCAAACAACTTAGAAATAAAACCTTTTGTCAATCGCGGCGCTAACGGCATAGACGGCACATTATCAACAGCTTTGGGAGTTGCTCACCGCAATCAAAGCAGCATCATGCTAACAGGCGATTTAACACTTTTGCACGATACGAACGGTTTTTTAATTAAAAATAAATTTGTCGGCCATCTGACAATCATATTAATTAATAACAACGGCGGCGGAATTTTTGAAATGTTGCCCGTTGCCAAATTTGACCCGCCCTTTGAAGAGTTTTTTGCCACGCCGCAGCATATCAATTTTGCTCAGTTGTGTGCAACTTACGGCGTGGAACACGAGATAATAGACGATTGGGAACAGTTCAAACAAAAATTAAGTTTTTTGCCAAATAGCGGGATTCGCGTCTTAGAATTGCAAACAGACAGGCGCGCCGATGCTAAATGGCGGCAAGATAATCTAAGTAAATTTGCCAAAGATTTGTAAATTTGTAGGTTGAGCAGGTGGAACGAAACCCAACCTACACTAATTTAAACTGCTGGTTGAGCTAGCAGCGGATCTAACTCTCCATCGGCATCGAGTTTGTGAATGTCATCGCAGCCGCCTACGTGTTGCTTATTAATGAAAATTTGGGGCACGCTGCGGCGTCCGTTAGCGCGATCGGCCATTGCTTTTCTAGCGGCTTCGTCGCCATCAATTTTGTATTCCGTGAAATTTACGCCTTTCCACCACAGCAAAGTTTTGGCGCGGATGCAGTAGGGACAGGTTTGCCAAGTATAGATTTCCACATTGGCTTTGATGTGATCGGGCTTGCGGCCCAAAATGGGATTGAGAAAATCAAGCATTTTCGGTACTGGGGTAAAAATTAAACTGGTTGGGGCATTAACGATCATTTTAGCGAAATGCCGTCAGCCCCACGTCCTACCCAAAAATCGGCGCGGGATGGAATTGCCTGCGGCTACCTGTGGCGCTGTGACCCAAGTCACAACTTTACTCTACTCGGATCACTTGCTTTCACCCTAGAGAATCACATTCGCGGCCTTATTAATATCACCGATATTTAGAGGAAATCAGAAGATGATAAATATATCGAATTCAACCGCACTGCCATGCACCCCGTACAACTCCTCCCCGGCGCTATCTCTGAAATCCTCGCTTCTGTAACCGATACAGGCGTTTTGACTCTGGCGGATCGCTACGGTTTGATGGCCGCCACCTTCGACGACTCTCTGAATGACGAAGACAGAGGCTGTGTCAACCGCTTGCTGCGGGCGGTGCTCAGAGGCCGAGTGAAAGTGGTCAACGAACTTTCAGCAGCATTCTAATCGGGATTTGAAGTTTTGTTCTGAAGGCAGGGTGAGTCAGCGGTAGATGAAAATAGTGGAAACTCAGGCAGGAGTGGAAACAGCGGTAATTTGAATTCGATTTAAAAGTTTTCTCCTCTAACTCAACAACGGTTTTTTTGTCAAAGCAGCCTTTACCGGCTGCTTTTTTTTGATTTAATCGCGGATTTCCAGGTTGTACTGGCGACAGAGGTCGATCAGTTCTTGTTGGAAGCGATCGCGCACATTCTGGGGCGAGACAATCACGCAGTCTTTGCCGTACCGCAGCACATCTCGGAACAGCCAGAATCGACTGGATACCCGCTTCACTACATGGCGCACGTCTCCCACCATTTCATTTGCCACATCTTCATCCGCTTTGAATTCATAGTTCCCAGCCAATCCCCTACAAAAGTGTAAGTGTACTTCTAAGTAGTCTATGGTTTCGCGCCATTTTTCACTTGCAGGTAGCAAGTTAACAATCTTGTCTAAGCGCAAACACCGATTGTGAGCTAATTCCGGGATTTCTCTGGAGTCAGCATCGTCGCACCAGATTTCTAGGTATAGGCGCTTGTCGTAGAGGCGAATTTTGGCACTGCGGGCAGTAAATTCGCTCACTTTGTCTTTGCCTGCCTGGTAAAACAGTCTGAACGGTTGGCGATCGTCAATCAGTTGATTGAGCCGAAGCCGCCACGCTTCGGCAGTTTGGTTGACTTGTTCGAGCAACTTTTGCCGGAAAGGGGTTTCCAGATTGGCTTTGTCCAAAAGTAATGCCATGACGATCTGGGCTGCTTCGACTTCGCCAGAGTCGTTGAGGAATTTGACGGCTTTGTTCAAGGATTGTACCTGCACTGAATTGAGAGTAAAGGGTTCGCCCACTTCGATTTTTTGTTGGGCGATCGCGACCAATAACCCAGATATACTGGGACTTTTGCCCCATGTGATACCGAGGCGAAGGGCGATCGCCTCTAGCTGCTCTTTGGTTCCGGCAGGAATTGACAGTGTAATTGTCTCTTTTTTGCGGGGCATTAATAAAGTGTAAGTATATGCTTGACAAATTTGGTTTTAGATGCCACTATAATTCTAGTGCAAGTACAAACCCTAGACATAACAAAGGTTAACTATGCTCCAAATTTGTCCAAAGCTGACTGAAATTCAGGAAATTGCTTCGCAGCTTCCTGATCGACTTCCTTATCAGTAGTCGAACAACTGGCAAAAGATTTACAGGCTGAGTTTCCAGGTATTAGTGGATTTTCGGCCCGTAATATCTGGAATAGCGCAACTTTTACACCACGTACAGTCAAAATTAAAAACTGCAACCAATGGTTGCAGAAATTGGTTGGACGCAAAATTTAGTCATTCTGGAGAAGTGTAAAGACGATCTAGAAGGGGAGTTTTATCTCCGCATGGCGCACAAGTTTGGATGAACAAAAAAGGTTTTGCCTATACGCCTTTTCCTTGATATCAGCGATATTCAGCGTAGTGGATATGTTGAAAAGATTGAGGAGAAAGGGTTTTGCCCGACATCATAAGGCGACAGCGTTTCAATCCCTGAGAGGTATTTAGGTATTTCTACCAGTGCAGCACTGAACTGCAACCTTTCTCCATAGATATAGGATACACGATTTTGCTCGCCCGTCAAACTCAAGGCTACAGCAACGCGGATATCAAAAGGCTACAGCAACAACTTGACATTTCACTGGAGAGGATGGCACGATGGGAACAACCTCAACAGACTTCTTATGGATATTCATCTCAACGACAGCGACATCTCTCAGATGCCTGAACTGCTAAGGACTTCGTTTCTCGACTGGCTGCCTCAATACCTGAAGACAAATACGTTACAGCCCGAAGTACCAGTTCGCCAGCAGTCCAGTCAGCCAGAGACATCACCGACTCAGTTAACTCTCGATTTGGCACTTGCCAGTCAGACTTCAGAGGAGAAAGCAGACAACTCCCGTGTCAAACTAACTCAACTATTTGATGCCGGTATCACCAAGCGAGGAATGCCTGTGCGAGTCAAACTGAAGCGGCCTGTGGCAAAAAAGTTAGGTCGTGAGTATATCAATAGCCTGGAAATCTCTATCAGAGGAACCATTGTTTACGACGGAGAAGATTTCGATCAACCGAGTCCATTGGCAGAAAAACTAAATGGCAGTTCAGCTAATGGTTGGGACTACATCGAGGTTAAGAAAAATGACCAGTGGATTTGTTTAAAGGAATTACGTGAAATCTGGAGGAAGACCAATGACTAGAGATAATCTACTGTCCCGAATTTCGATCGATCCAAATATTTGTTTTGGAAAACCTTGCATTCGCGGCCATCGGATTTGGGTTTCCCTAATCCTTGACTACCTAGCTGGAGGAATGGCTGTTGAGGAAATCCTAGAAGCATATCCCAGCATAGAAAGAGAAGATGTATTCGCTTGTATTGCTTATGCTGCTGAAGTAACGCGAGATTATTATGCCGAAATTCCATTAGGAAAAAAGGAGGAAGCAGCAACGTGAAGCTAAAACTAGATGAAAATGTCGATGTTCGCGTTATCACCTTTTTACGTTTGGCAGGGCATGACGTAGAAACAGTCGTAAGTGAAGGTTTGACTTCAGCACCCGATGTGGAACTTATTAATGTTTGCCATCAAGAGGAAAGATGTTTAGTTACTGCCGATCGCGGTTTTGGCAATCGAATGCGGTTTAATCCATCTGAGTATGCGGGGATTGTTGTAATTCGGCTAACGCCTCGTGGCAATTTTACAGAGTGGATAGAAGCAATAGAAACATTAATTCTAGGATTACAGCAAGCAGAGGTTTTTGGGAAATTGTGGATTATTCGACAGGGTGCAATTCAGGAATATCAACCCATTGAACCAGAGAAAACAGAATAATGCAAAGTATGAAAATTGAAAAATTACTCCAAACAAAAAGAAGAGATTAAACTTTTTCGTATTCAATGAATTTATTAGGGCGAAATTATGTCAATCAAAAATTCGCTTTTTGACGAAGAACCTCAAACTTTAGACCACCGCTACTTTAGGGAAGTTCGTCCCCGGCTGTACGAACTGCATACGAATCACGGACAGTATGGCACTCGCCAAGGACGCACCCTTGCCGAACACCTCGATTCGGCTTGTCAGTTCGTTTTAACGGTTAGCAAAATTGCCGGAGTTCCCGATGACAAACGCGCTTGTATTCTGGCCGCGACTGCCGTTCACGATTTGAATAAGCTGGCAGACGACGGACGCAATGTTAAGACGTTGGCACGCGATCGCTCTTTTTTGCTACAACAACTCGATCGCGCCTGCGTTGCCGAATTCGCCCAAACCGAGTCCGAACTCGAACTCGTCCGCCGCCTGATAGAACGCCATTCCGGTCACAGCGCCAGCGATGGAATGCGTTTTTTGCCTGAAGACCCCAATATTAAACGTTGGGCCGCGATGTTGATTGGGGGCGACTTATTTGACTTAGGAATTGAGGAAAATAAGCGCATTCGCAAAGTTGAAACCGAGTTAACCGTTGCATTGCAGCGTGACAGTAAGTTGTTTCATGTCACTCTTTCCGAAGACCGAGGTTATTTAACTTCACTGTTGCTGTCAGCTTGTGAAGAGGTTTTGCACGATCGCAATTTGCATACTCTCGCGATCGATCCCAACGGTCAAATTTTTGTCGGAGAAGCCTTTCCCGACGGCGATTTAAGCCCAATCATTGCTAAAAAATGGCAAAAAAAGATCGATCGCGTCTTTAGCAGCAACGTCGAACAACTCGTGAACGCCACCAAAGACGGCATCAAAATCGACCCGCAAGCCATCCAACAAAATCCAGAAGCAACTTTAGACGAAGTAAATAAGTTACTGGTAAAAAAAGCCAGCGGTTACAAAGTCGAAAAAGTCGCCAAGGATATTGAAAAATATGGCGGCGATGCTGGAGAAAATGCCGTTACCGCCGCCGCTGCTGTCGGCTTGCATCCAGTTTCCAATGCCGATGAATTTGCCATTTCTGAAGGACTAAAAACCGCTTACCTCAGCTATCGAGCCGCCGAACTCAGCCCCAAGGATGTTTGGGATCGAATTGCAACGCAAGTCGGATTATCCTCAGAACAGCGATCGGCATTAGAACCATTTAACGCGCAGTACGGACGCTGTTTGTTTGCGGCCAAATCCATCGAGGGCGATCGCGAACAGAAGTTAGAAAAGGTATTTGCCGCCTTAGAAGACTCATTTCAACTGCGCGCTAAAGCCGAAGAGGTAGACGTATCTGAAGAATTGGTAAATGCCGTTCGACAACTGCTCAACTTTTCCACACCAGCCAATTGGCAAGGCTTTAACGAACTCACAGCCTACATTGAAGCCAACCCGCGCCAGCGCTGTTCCTTGGGGACGACATCGCTACAAATCAGCGAATTGAGTTCTCCAAAAATGCCACCCGGAACCAAAGTCCAAGCTTTTTCCAATCGTCTTCCCGGCGGCATGATTGCTGAACCCAAACGGCGGGCAGATAACTTATCGGCATTGGGTTATCAGTTGATGGCGGTTGGTGCAAATTTTCCGAACTCTGTCAAACAAGACCCGCTATATCTTCACTTTGCCCTGCCAAAAGGATCGAGTGTTGAACTCAGAACAATTTGGCAAAATTTTCTGAGAAAGACCACCGCCCACAATGAAGATGGGACAGTAACAGTTGACGAAATTAAACTTTACCGCGAAAACGAGATAGTTTTTCAATCCAACAAAATGGTTGGGTTGGCACTGCCAAAACGTCCTGAATTTATCAACTCAACGGTGACAATTCCCGTGCTGTGGGGAGAAGTTAATAACTCCGTGGCATTGCTGAAATCGCTCAGGTTGGCGTTGGAAATGAGTTTGGCATTTGACGGTTTTCCCTTTGTTTTGGGTGCAAATTTGGAAGTGGAACCAACTTGGGATTTTTTCGGAAAAGTTGAGGGAATCCCCTCATCTTTGCAGCCACTATTAGGCAGCGGCCAGTATCGGCGAAACGGTCATTTATCCAAGGAAGAACGGCGCACGGCAGTCACGGCAGAGCAAGTTTTAGAACGGCTGCGCTGTATCGGAAAGCTAGCTATTTCGGTGGCAAGTATTCAGAAAAAAGATGACTGTTTGTATGACTTGGCGCGGGCGGCAACTCGTCCGCTGAGTTTCTATTACGTCCTGCTGCGCTGGCTGCTGCGGGAACAAGATGACCCCAATTTGGAGGCAATTTGGTCTCGGATAAAAGAACCTTTGAATACTTTATTGGAGAGTTTGATGTCAGAAGAACACGAAGTAATTAAACAGTACATGATGGAAGCTGCACAAATTGCCGCCCAGTATAACTTACGGGGAAGTTCGTATAAACGTACTTCCCAAACAGAACCTTTTACCGCTTTCTTACAAGCGGTGAGATCCCGAAAACCTCATATGTCTTGGGATGTTATTTTTGCTGCACTCATCCAAGAGTATCGCATTCGCTTGGCAAGAATTCTAAAACAGTCACAAATCAGTCAAGAGCGGGAGGAGCAAATTAAAAATTACTATCACGTCCTGAGAAAGCTTTTTCAAGAAGTTTATCATGAACGGGCTGACCGCTTATTGATCGATCGCAAAACTCTTGAAGCTGCTTACTTATTCTTTGTTAAAGAAGCACAGAAAGAATCAAAAACTGAATCAAAAACCGAATCTGAATCCACATCTGCAAACAACTAGGAGAATACAAAATGTCGATCACCAAATTGCAACCCTTCCTCGCACCCAGCTACGAAAACTTCCCCAAAGGCCGCACCATTGGGATTGTTGTCCTTCGTACCACGCAATCGGAAACCATTTTTCGGACAGAGGGAACGGGCGAACCGATGTGTAGTGAATACGTGCAAGCTGGCATTGAAGATACCGAATCTATTCCTCGGTTGGTAATGACAAAACGCAAACAAGTTGCACCGGAACGACGGAAAGGACGAGAGTTTTTGCGATCGCACAATCTTCTCTATACTGCACCAAAAACTGATGCAATTTGTGCTCTCAATACCAATGCGCCTTGTGAAATGTGCGTTGATTGCTTCCTCTACGGCTTCGCAGCGGGGGGAGAAGGGGCGCAAAAAAGCAGGGTGTGGACAGAGGATGCGTTTAGCGTGTTGCATTCGACAGAACTAATTGCCGATCGCACCATCAATGCTATCTTTGAAACCGGAACGATGCGCGATGAAAAAGGTAACGCTTCGACGGCCCTCAACACCAGCGAATACATCAAGCCTGGGGTTCACTTCCTCGATATTGTCACCCTCAAAGATGTCACCGCTGACGAACTGCGCTACACCCTCGGCAACATTTTATTAACGACTCGTTACGGTGCCGTTTCCAGCCGCGTCGGACGCATGGACAATCAAATTCTCGGTGTATTTGGCGGCATTGCCGAACTGCCGAGTTGCCTAGAATTGGTACAAGGAATTTATGACAAGCTGAAAGCCCAAAATACGGCCCTAGAACATCCTTTAAAAACCGCATCTTTAGTAGATGCAACTCAGGAAATAATCGGCACTTGGACAAATAAACGAGGCATTTCGATGCAGCTTTCCCCAGCAGAATGTGACGCGCTGATTGCCGATGTAGATCGCCATTGGTCGTTACCAGAACAAGAAACCTTCCTCAAACGCTTGGATGAATCCTATGCACCTTGGCGGAAGGTGAAGAGTGAAGGAGGCGGGAAGAAAGGAAAGGGTAAAAAATCAGAAGAATAGCGGTTGTAGGAAGGGCCAAAGCCTTTCGCCCTTCCTGCAATTACGAAACAGGAGAAAACTCTACATCTTCATACAAATCCTCGAGCGCACAAGAAAAGTCAATACTAGCTAGATGAATTGTATCTCCTGCTCTATGCGGATAGAGAATCCACTGTCCGAACTCGTTGCGGCGAAAAACATCGACTTGGATGCGAGTTTGGCTGATGAGGACATATTCTTGCAGGGTTTCTAAATTGCGGTAATCTGCAAATTTGTCCCCGCGATCGAATGCTTCTGTTGTCTCAGATAAAACTTCCACAATCAAACAGGGATAGCGCAAAAAATTGCTAAACTCTCTGTCCCGACGATCGCAAGTAACCGCAATATCTGGATAGTAATAGGTGTTAATGGATTCGACCCGAACCTTTGTATCAGAAATATATGGAAGACAACCTCGTCCGCGCAGATGATTTCTCAGCAACACATACAGATTTCCCGCAATTAGCACATGAGTATTACTTGCCCCTGCCATTGCGTACACATCGCCCTGCCTGTATTCATGTTTAACTGAATTGGTTTCCTCTAATTGCAGATACTTTTCTGGAGAAATATAGCCTGGATTTTGACTGGCAACCATATTCTTAATCCATCCTTCTTAATTTATGACTCTAAACCCGTCCAACTCCATTTTGACACATTCCACCGCACGCTTAATCGAACTTTGGTGTGCCGAACCCGTGTTTTTTGCCTCGCGGGAATTGTCCGATACTTACTATACCGAAGGGGCGATCGGCAATTATGCACTAGCCTATGCTTTAGGCTGGGCGCGATCGCCCTATCGCCTCACCGGACAAGATACCAGCAGACCTCGGTATATAGAAGATTTAACGCCCCTTTCCGGTAATAGCTACATCCTCCCCGCCTGGCCCACTGAAGGCACTTTATCGTTCCGATTTGAGCGGTTTAACGCCCTTTCTGACTCCTATTGGTATGCCATGACAAATAACCGAGTAGCAACAGCGCGGGAAGATTTACCCCTCAGTAGAACCGGGAAAAAACCCAATACCTATCGCCCTAGTAATTTTCCGCAAACCGGGCGATTGCGAGTAATTGAACGGGGAAATCGGTTTCAGACATTAGTATTTGGCGATCGCGAATTGCCCGAATACATTCGCGTCGGCAAATTTACCAGCAAAGTCCGCCTTGAAATCGTTAAAAAACTCGATGTTGTGCAACTTCCGAGGGGCGATTATCGCTGCAATACTTATCTCAGCGCCGCCGACTTACCTCCAAATATTGAACTCCTCGCTTTCGACTTAATTTCGATGCCGCCCGCATCGTTATTGAAAAATCTTTCGTTTCGGGGTGAGGCGCTGCAAGCCGGCAATTTCATTCTCCCAGCTAACATTGAATTTTGTGGTGGAAATAACAATGGATAATCTGAAAATTAAACTCGAACCAGCAAGCATTTCTGCCTGTCCCCAATTGCCTCAACCATTGGAATTTATGGGACAAGCCTTGCAGCATCAAGTCGATGTTTGGGAATCTGCCAAAAATAATGATATCATTCTCGACCTAGCACCGACGGGAACGGGAAAAACGAAAGCTGGATTGAGTGTTTTGCTGCACAACTCTCAGCGCAATGCTATCTATATCGCGCCAACAAATGCCTTAATTGACCAACAAACTGAAGCCGCCGAAAAATTTGTTCGGGATGCTGGTTTACCTCATATCGTAAAAGCTGCTTCTGCTAGACAAGTCCATTCCTGGCCAGACGGTCGCGTTGGGACACGTTCTGGCGAGAAAATCTATAATGTTTTGCGCGAACCTGCAACTATTTTTCCCGAATGCGGTGGCGGTAGACCTATTTTGCTGGTGACCAACCCGGATATTTTCTACTACGCTGCATTTTTTCAATACAATCCACTGGATCGCGGAAATATTGCCAGTGAATTTTACAGCAGTTTCTCCACTGTAATTTTCGATGAATTTCACCTCTATGATGCCAAACAATTAGTTAGCTTGTTTTTCTATCTCGCTTTATCTAAAGAGTTTGGCTACTTTCAGTACAATCGAAAAATAGTTCTCTTGACGGCAACGCCCGAACCTGCTTGTGAAGAAGCCCTAAATGTGTTAGGAAAAAATGGGGTAAAAATTGCTCGAATCGATGGCAAAAGTCAAATTAGTTATCTACGTCCTTCTCAAACAGAAGTAAATCTAGAAATTCGCAAGCAGGTTGATAAAGAAACTACGATCGCAGAAATTGTGCAAGAAGTTCTGCGGCGACTCAAAGAAAATCCAGACCAAAATGGGGCGGTCATTCTTGATGCCAAAGATACCCTAGGGCGCATTTATAACCAATTGTGCGATCGGGGATTTGCCGATTTCTGCGGGCGGATTACGGGGGATACACCGAAGGAAAAACGCGCGCTGGCTGCCCAAAAACAAGTGATTCTAGCTACCAGTACCGTCGATGTCGGCTTCAACTTCGATCGCGATAATCCGCCACCCCGTCAAAATCTCGATTGGTTGATTTTTTCAACGCGCGATCGCTTTTCATTCTGGCAACGCATCGGACGTGTCGGACGGGTTTTAGGGAAAACGCAAACAGAAATCCCTTCAGAGGCGATCGCCTATTTGCCCGATCGCGCTTGGGAACAAGGCATCGAACAACTTGACTGTAGCGGTGGACGCAAATCCCTGACGGAAATGTTAGAAAGTCTAGACTGCATGAAGCGTCCCTTTCTCGAAATTTACTGGCGTTCCGAAGCTTTTTTGGAAATTGCTAGACCCCTACTAGAACTTGAAGATAGCCTACACAATTTAGAGGAAGAAAGTTGCGTTCACGAACTCTATTATACACTTCAAAAAATATTAGGTGGTTCTCGCCGTTGGAACGACTATAAATACCGAATGACTTTAATTAGGACGGCAGAGAGACTTGCCCTAGCCCCACTGAAACCTCGACGCAAAAATGAGTGGTCTTTTGTTGAAGTTCTGTTTAAACAGCCTCCTTGTTTTAGAAAGCAGTTTATAGAAAAGTTTCTGGAGTGCCAACATCCCGATATTCTCAATCGTAAACAACTTACGATGGATGAGATAGAGAAAGACTTTCGTCAATATGAGAAGTCAGCCGCCAAACTCAAAGAGTTTGCGATTTTCTGGAAAACGGTTTGGTCTCCCGTTTTCAAATTTCGAGAAAGTTTGTTTGAAAATGTCAAAATTTATGACCCCAAAAACTTTTTACTCGATGAAGTCGGCGAAACCAATCTCGATCCGATTCACCTGCTGAGATTTTTTGAATTTACCTCAGATGAAAATGGGATTGTTCTTACCGATCGTGCCTCCCAAACCTACGTACTCGAATTCACTTTGCAAGTTCCTGATTTAGAAGAATTTACTAACAACTCTCTTTGCAAAGTGTATGCCTTCAAAAATTGTACGATTGCGCGGACGAGGGGCAGCAATATCGTGCGTCCCACAGCGCTAATTTCCCAACTTTCACTGTCTCTAATGCCCGGTGTTATCGTCCGAGAACACCGCAAAAATAGCTGGGCAATTTGCCAACTCAAAAAACAAGGAATCGAATCCTATTCGATTACAGTCAAAGATAGCTTCGCTGCCAAGCCATTTACATTTTTCCCGAGTTTATCGGGGATTTTGGCGATCGCCTCCGCTGGCATTACCTTAAGATGTCCTGACAATCAAGAATTCTGGGTAGTTTAAATTATGCCGCACAGCCTAGTCCTCAACATCCTCCCCCTGGCCCCAATTCCCCCCGGATACCTCACCGGAAGACACCTGCACGCCCTCTTCCTTACCCTCGTGAGCTCGGTTGACAAAAAACTCGGCGATCGCCTCCACGATGCCACCGCCCAAAAATCCTTCACCCTCAGCCCTTTGCAAACTAAAAAATGCCCTTTCAAAAAACACCATTTCCTGCAATGGGAACACACAGAACCGATTCCAGAACATACCCTCTGTTGGTGGCGGATTACTCTGCTTGATGACGCTCTATTCGGCAAATTAACTAATCTTTGGCTGAATCTCAATCCCTCGAAGCCGTGGCATTTGGGCCCCGCTGATTTGATGATTACTAAGATTCTCGGAACGCCCCAAGTAGATCAGCCTTGGGCTAATGCTTGCGATTACTCTCAATTGTACGATCGCGCTTCCGAAACTAATCGCTTAATTGCCTTCAGTTTTGCGACTCCTACTACCTTTCGACAGGGAAAATTTGATTCGGTGATTCCTACTAGAGACTGCGTTTTTAACAGTCTCCTCAGTCGCTGGAATAAGTACAGCCCGATCGCAATTCCCGAGCAGTCGTTCGATGCACTTTTTTCGACATTTGTCAATATCAAAAGTGAAAGATTGACTAACTATCAAAGCGATTTTGTCGGCATGGTTGGGGAGGTTAGTTATCGGATTTTGGGAGATGTGGAGCCTTTAGCGATTAAGCAAATTAATGCTTTGGCTGATTTTGCTGTTTACTGCGGGGTGGGGAGGAAAACTCCGATGGGGATGGGAATGACTCGGCGGATTGTTGTTAATAAGAGTTAAAGGGATTTTGAGGGCGGGCAAGATTCCGGGTTTCCAGGGCGGGCAAGATGCCCACCCCACAATAACACTAAACTCTTGTGGAACAGGCATCTTGCCTGTTGCTAATTTCAATTACTAATTTACTACAAACCATCAAAATTATGAACGATTTTGATTACATTTCGATCGCAACTCTCAACCAGTATTCTTACTGTCCTCACCGCTGCTGGCGGATGTCTTGTGCGGGAGAATTCACGGATAATCAGTATACCATTGAAGGGACAAGTTTGCACGATCGCGTTCACACGATGGGCGAGATTAATCGCGATGAAACTTGGCAGGTTCGGGCGATTTGGCTGAAATCTGAGCGCTACAAACTGATTGGGAAATCGGATTTGATTGAGTCGGCAGAGGGTGAGATTTATCCGGTGGAATACAAGCGCGGCCGGAAGGGGGAATGGGATAACGACGAGTTGCAGGTTTGCGCCCAAGCGCTTTGTTTAGAGGAGATGACGGGGAAAACTATTGCAACTGGATATGTGTATTACGCGCAGTCGCATCAGCGGCAATTAGTCGAGATTTCTGAGGGTTTGAGACAGGATGCGATCGCAACTATTGAAAAAGTCGGTGCTCTTTGGCGATCGGGAAATATCCCTTTACCAGTTTACACCTCTCGGTGTAAGGGATGCAGTCTTTTTCCCCAATGTCTGCCCCAAGCTGCCGCCAAAGTCAACCGCTATCAAGAAGCAAGTTAATCTGCAAACAGGAGATTTCACAATGGGAACAGTTTACATTACTCAAGAAGATGCTTTTATTGGCAAAGTGGATGAACGTCTGACGGTTAAAGCCGATCAAAAAAATCTCTTGGACGTGCCATTAATTAAGATTGATGGCGTTGTTGCATTGGGACGGGCTACAGTTTCGCCGGCTGTGGTTGTGGAACTGTTGGAACGTCACATTCCTTTGAGTTTTTTGACAGTAAACGGACGTTATTTGGGGAGGTTGGAACCGGAGATGACGAAAAATATCTTTGTGCGAAAAGCTCAGTGGCAAGCGGCTGGGGAATCGGAACAGGCGGTGCATTTAGTTAGGGGGTTTGTACGGGGAAAACTCAAGAATTACCGCAATACTTTGTTAGAATGTCAGCGCAAATATTCTCCCCAGGAATTTGAGAAGCCCATCGCCCAATTGAAACAAGTCATCGCCTCTATTGATAAAACTTCCAATATTAATTCTCTGCGAGGATTAGAGGGGGCGGGTAGTGCGACTTATTTTGGCTGCTTCAATCGGCTGATTCGCGTGCCGGAATTTAGCTTTGAAGTTCGCCGCCGCCGTCCGCCTACAGATCCGGTAAACTCTCTGTTAAGTTTGGGATATTCTCTGCTGCGGCACGATGTTCAAAGTGCGGTGAATATTGTGGGATTCGATCCGTATTTGGGATATTTGCATTTTGAGCGCTATGGGCGTCCTTCCTTAGCGCTGGATTTGATGGAAGAATTTCGACCTTTGGTAGTTGATGCTGTAGTGTTGACGGCGATCAATTTGCAGAAAGTTTCCCCTAGCGATTTTACGGCAGAACCGTTGAGTGGGGCGGTTTCTTTGACAAAAGAAGCGCTGCACAATTTTTTGCGACTTTACGAAGAAAAGAAGCAGTCAACGTTTAAGCATCCTGTGATGGGAAAGTTGTGTACTTATCAAGAAGCGTTTGAAATTCAAGGGCGGTTGATGGCTAAGTATTTGATGGGTGAAGTTGATAAGTATCCACCTTTGATTCTGAAATAGGGAGGCAATTAAGTTATGTTTGTTTTGGTTTGCTACGATATATCAGAGGACAAGCGCCGCACTAAGATTCACCAGATTCTCAAGTCTTATGGGGAATGGAAGCAGTATTCGGTGTTTCATTGCGAGGTGACGGATACTCAGTATGCCCGGATGCGCCAACGTCTGAATAGGGTGATTAAGTCAGAAGAAGACAGCATCCTGTTTCATTCTTTGTGTGCTTGCTGTCAGGGCAAGATCGAGCGGATTGGCGGCCGGGCACCGATCGATACTACGATTTTTATGGTGTGATTTTGCGTCTGGCTGTAGGTGTAGAACGGAGGGGGGGAATTTTAATGGCCAAGAGCTTTACCAGGACTGGGTTTGCGGTGGTTTGTACCTCATGCGGGTCAGACGCAAATGCTGAAAGCTTTACTGGGAGAGAGTTTGAGGTCTATTTGATTTTTGCCCCCTTGACGGGGCGATCGCTGAAACGGTATATTGATTGCAGTCAGACGCAACTGAACCTTGAAAACCTTATATTTCAAGCCTCCCAGACCCAGGCGGCCGGAAACAACCTAAAACCCTATCAGGGATTGAAACGTCTTATCGTGTCAGTTGCCTTTTTATGCCGAATTGCCGGAAACAACCTAAAACCCTATCAGGGATTGAAACTGGATGGAACGAACGAGTTGAGTACGTGCTAATCAAGGGGGGCCGGAAACAACCTAAAACCCTATCAGGGATTGAAACTAAGTAGCAGCATAGATAGTATCCATAATCGGGCAAAAGCCGGAAACAACCTAAAACCCTATCAGGGATTGAAACTTTGCATGATTTTTTACCTATGTATTTACCGTGAAGCCGGAAACAACCTAAAACCCTATCAGGGATTGAAACGGAACTACAGCTACCAATAGGCGCACAGTAAAAATGCCGGAAACAACCTAAAACCCTATCAGGGATTGAAACCTGGCTCAATAGATGGCACGTAAACACCATAGAAGGGCCGGAAACAACCTAAAACCCTATCAGGGATTGAAACATCTTCTGAGATTTCTCCTAATTTATAAGCTTCATACGCCGGAAACAACCTAAAACCCTATCAGGGATTGAAACACGAAAAGGCAAGTAGCGGGAGTGGTTTGAGTAAGGGCCGGAAACAACCTAAAACCCTATCAGGGATTGAAACCTGAATACGGGTGAATGGAATTAGTGACTTAATGCGCCGGAAACAACCTAAAACCCTATCAGGGATTGAAACATGATGCAAAAGATATAAACACTTTCCAGGTTAAAGCCGGAAACAACCTAAAACCCTATCAGGGATTGAAACCCAAAAGTTTCCGTTGTTATTCCGGTTTACAACAGAGAAAGGCCGGAAACAACCTAAAACCCTATCAGGGATTGAAACTAACGCCCGAATCGATGAAACAATTCAACAATCAAACGCCGGAAACAACCTAAAACCCTATCAGGGATTGAAACTACTCTAACTGAGCTCACGATCGGATTAGATGCAGCGCCGGAAACAACCTAAAACCCTATCAGGGATTGAAACATTAAACATTTATGCAATCTAGAGCTAGCTTTGCAGCCGGAAACAACCTAAAACCCTATCAGGGATTGAAACAGGCTGAACAGAACCGCAACAACCAAACTAAAAACAAAGCCGGAAACAACCTAAAACCCTATCAGGGATTGAAACGACAACAAAACACGCTCAACTATTGAAGTCCAACCGGCCGGAAACAACCTAAAACCCTATCAGGGATTGAAACGCAACCAACCAGTGCTCAGTGCAGTTGCGCCCATAAGCCGGAAACAACCTAAAACCCTATCAGGGATTGAAACAATTATTTTTCAAATCGAGTGTATTTTTTCTGAGTAAAGCCGGAAACAACCTAAAACCCTATCAGGGATTGAAACGATGCGCTGCAAGCGGAGGCAAACCATGAACCGCCGGAAACAACCTAAAACCCTATCAGGGATTGAAACCACAGAGCATCAGGATGCAATAAATCATCGTGGTCTAGGCCGGAAACAACCTAAAACCCTATCAGGGATTGAAACCACGTCGTAACGTTTGGCGGTATTTTCACAAAGTCGCCGGAAACAACCTAAAACCCTATCAGGGATTGAAACAAAAGTTCCACCGGGACCGAAACTAACGCGCACAGGCCGGAAACAACCTAAAACCCTATCAGGGATTGAAACGCCAGCATCGCCAAGCATTGAGCCAGCAGATTTTAAGCCGGAAACAACCTAAAACCCTATCAGGGATTGAAACTTCCTGCTGCGGAAATACCGGCGAGAAATTGGCCACGCCGGAAACAACCTAAAACCCTATCAGGGATTGAAACCTTGAGGTAAGTCGAGAAGCATAACAATATTGTTTGGGCCGGAAACAACCTAAAACCCTATCAGGGATTGAAACTACAGTTCAACCCATGCCGAGGGAGAGCGAATGATTCGCCGGAAACAACCTAAAACCCTATCAGGGATTGAAACAATATTTTTCCACTGCAAACCTATTGCTTCACTGGGAGCCGGAAACAACCTAAAACCCTATCAGGGATTGAAACGGATTCTTGCTCGGACTCTTGTTCAAGCTCGCGGGCCGGAAACAACCTAAAACCCTATCAGGGATTGAAACGAGCTAGAAACCTATAGGTCTCTAATTTTCTCTATAACGCCGGAAACAACCTAAAACCCTATCAGGGATTGAAACGTTGACTATTTCGCTGAAATTTCAGGCAAGCCAGTCACCAGAGCCGGAAACAACCTAAAACCCTATCAGGGATTGAAACTATTGTGGCATCATAATTATGAATCTTCGATAAATTTGCCGGAAACAACCTAAAACCCTATCAGGGATTGAAACAACCGGATTCTCTCAGGCTGCGGCCACCGCGACTGCTGCGGCCGGAAACAACCTAAAACCCTATCAGGGATTGAAACCCTGCAAATTCTTGCAAATATTTAGTCTGTTCTGCCGGAAACAACCTAAAACCCTATCAGGGATTGAAACAGTGCAAAAGAATTGCCAAGTGCGATCGCCTTTATGCCGGAAACAACCTAAAACCCTATCAGGGATTGAAACTTGCGGAACCCTAGGGTTCCGCCAAATATTTCCCGCCGGAAACAACCTAAAACCCTATCAGGGATTGAAACTTTGTGGAAGCCACGGAAAGCTACCTCGAAAGCCAGCCGGGCCGGAAACAACCTAAAACCCTATCAGGGATTGAAACAATACCGATTGGGCGCAATCTGACGCCTCAATCCTAGGCCGGAAACAACCTAAAACCCTATCAGGGATTGAAACTGCTCTGACAGGGAATTACGCTCGGCCCTCGGAATGAGCCGGAAACAACCTAAAACCCTATCAGGGATTGAAACGATCATGCTGACTGGATGCGCGACACGCTCAGGAAGCCGGAAACAACCTAAAACCCTATCAGGGATTGAAACAAATACTCAGCCACAAGTTACGGCGCGCATATATCAGCCGGAAACAACCTAAAACCCTATCAGGGATTGAAACGATGAATTGAATCAGCAAAAGATTAAGCCTTAAGCCGGAAACAACCTAAAACCCTATCAGGGATTGAAACTTGGTAATATTTGAGCCAAATGATAGGCATACCGCCTAGCCGGAAACAACCTAAAACCCTATCAGGGATTGAAACGGCATACAAGATATCGCCAAGCAAGATTTTTGAACCGGCCGGAAACAACCTAAAACCCTATCAGGGATTGAAACGGCGATCGCTCGGATCAGCTCCGATACGCTCGGTCGCGCCGGAAACAACCTAAAACCCTATCAGGGATTGAAACTTATTCCCAACCACAAGAAATATGATTGATAACTCTCGCCGGAAACAACCTAAAACCCTATCAGGGATTGAAACCGATTAACTCTTCTAATTCGGCATTCAAACGTTCGCGAGCCGGAAACAACCTAAAACCCTATCAGGGATTGAAACACATTAATCTGATCAACCAAAAAAGCAATTTTAAGCCGGAAACAACCTAAAACCCTATCAGGGATTGAAACTTTAACGGAAACAGCAGTACACTCAAGTTCAAGCGCCGGAAACAACCTAAAACCCTATCAGGGATTGAAACAAAATTTGGCAACCCAACTCACTTCGGGTTTTGTCGCCGGAAACAACCTAAAACCCTATCAGGGATTGAAACTAACTTGAACTTTAGAATGCCACCCTAGCAGGTCTTTGCGGTAACCCGCCGGAAACAACCTAAAACCCTATCAGGGATTGAAACAATGGCTTGAATCATGCCAATCGCATTAGCTACACGCCGGAAACAACCTAAAACCCTATCAGGGATTGAAACGCCGAAATTTTAATGTGTAAAAACCTCCCCTTTGCCGGAAACAACCTAAAACCCTATCAGGGATTGAAACAATACGAATAGAAGTGCCACGCCCCAGCCCAGTTAAGCCGGAAACAACCTAAAACCCTATCAGGGATTGAAACTTACTTTACCCAAATCCAAAAATGAAAAATATCGCCGGAAACAACCTAAAACCCTATCAGGGATTGAAACTCTCTGGGGAATTTGACAATGACGATGACTACTGGGCCGGAAACAACCTAAAACCCTATCAGGGATTGAAACAAAAACTAACCCCTTTATTGGGAGAACTAAGGTTAGCGCCGGAAACAACCTAAAACCCTATCAGGGATTGAAACCCACCACCTCATAAACCTGACAAAGCAGCCACACCTGCCGGAAACAACCTAAAACCCTATCAGGGATTGAAACTACGCCTTTTTCTACGCTTAACTTCTGCACTCGGGCCGGAAACAACCTAAAACCCTATCAGGGATTGAAACCGCTGCAAGTCCGGCACGAGTCCGGGAACTGCGATCGCGCCGGAAACAACCTAAAACCCTATCAGGGATTGAAACAGTAATTAATCTTCAAAAAGAGATTTTGAGGGACGGGGGCCGGAAACAACCTAAAACCCTATCAGGGATTGAAACCCTCCCAAAGCAGAATTTAGAAGCTTAGAGCGTGGGCCGGAAACAACCTAAAACCCTATCAGGGATTGAAACTCACAATACGAACTCACACTACGCCAAATCGCAATCCTGCCGGAAACAACCTAAAACCCTATCAGGGATTGAAACTTATCGTACCAGCAAGGTTCATCTTCATTCCCGAGCCGGAAACAACCTAAAACCCTATCAGGGATTGAAACGCATAATGTTAGTTTAGTGGGTTGATTTTTTAAAGCCGGAAACAACCTAAAACCCTATCAGGGATTGAAACTACCTCACCGCGTCTAGGTACATAAAATCTATCAAGCCGGAAACAACCTAAAACCCTATCAGGGATTGAAACTACACATTGCATCATTCGCGTGCCTTGGAAGTCTACTGCCGGAAACAACCTAAAACCCTATCAGGGATTGAAACCAATTAATTTCCGCTCTCGCGCTTCAAACTTCACGCCGGAAACAACCTAAAACCCTATCAGGGATTGAAACTTTTTAAGTCTTTTGTCGCCCGTAGGGGCAATGGCCGGAAACAACCTAAAACCCTATCAGGGATTGAAACGAAAGTAGCGATGGCAAGAAACTATTAGGGAAAGCCGGAAACAACCTAAAACCCTATCAGGGATTGAAACGAATTAACAGGAACCGACGAAGACATTGATATGCCGGAAACAACCTAAAACCCTATCAGGGATTGAAACCTTCAATGTTGGAGTCCATGATTTTGACTGACTAAGGCCGGAAACAACCTAAAACCCTATCAGGGATTGAAACATTGGCTATCAGCCAAAAGCAGCAGGCAATTGAATTGCCGGAAACAACCTAAAACCCTATCAGGGATTGAAACTATCTTCTTGTGTCACACAAGCCATACGCCGTAACGATTCTAGCCGGAAACAACCTAAAACCCTATCAGGGATTGAAACATTGCCAAAGAACCTATATTAGCATTTGCTCAAGGCCGGAAACAACCTAAAACCCTATCAGGGATTGAAACGAACAAAGCACTTGACTCTGCCTACAAACAAATAGAGCCGGAAACAACCTAAAACCCTATCAGGGATTGAAACAACTTTGTGAAAAGCGTTGGGAATAACGTAGATCCGCCGGAAACAACCTAAAACCCTATCAGGGATTGAAACTTCTTTCTAGAGCTTTTTTGGCTACGGCTTTATGCCGGAAACAACCTAAAACCCTATCAGGGATTGAAACAAATAAACCAAGCTGGGTGAATGCAGGGGTTGAGCGCCGGAAACAACCTAAAACCCTATCAGGGATTGAAACGCTTTTTGTGCGGCAGTTTCAGCGTTCTCTAAAGGCCGGAAACAACCTAAAACCCTATCAGGGATTGAAACAATTGCCCCTGATTCGATTTCGGCGGGTGCAGCAATGCCGGAAACAACCTAAAACCCTATCAGGGATTGAAACCAGGCACAGAGACCATTTGGGAAACTCGCTGCACGCCGGAAACAACCTAAAACCCTATCAGGGATTGAAACAACAATTTCAAGCTTTTACCGCAGACGATCATTTTGGCCGGAAACAACCTAAAACCCTATCAGGGATTGAAACAAATGCACACGGAGAAGGGCAGTTGCACGTTGAAGCCGGAAACAACCTAAAACCCTATCAGGGATTGAAACGGGCATTCAAGAAGTTACACCTATTTCTGGTACTTGCCGGAAACAACCTAAAACCCTATCAGGGATTGAAACATTAAAACAGCAACAATTGGCCACAAAGTAGCACCAATCGCCGGAAACAACCTAAAACCCTATCAGGGATTGAAACACAAATACTTATGGAAGAAGCAGGGCTTAACCAGAGCCGGAAACAACCTAAAACCCTATCAGGGATTGAAACTTCTCTCTTGCTCATTTGTGAATGTACTCTACTATGCCGGAAACAACCTAAAACCCTATCAGGGATTGAAACAGCAGGCGAAAATGAGGCTGAAAAAAAAAGTACCTTGAGCCGGAAACAACCTAAAACCCTATCAGGGATTGAAACCAACTTTGGGAACAGCTTTATTAGCTTGTTTTGAGCCGGAAACAACCTAAAACCCTATCAGGGATTGAAACTTTCAACTGTTGCACAAGTGTCTTTTACTGGAAATAAGCCGGAAACAACCTAAAACCCTATCAGGGATTGAAACTGAAGCTCCACCAATTTAAATTCTACGCTTACCCGCCGGAAACAACCTAAAACCCTATCAGGGATTGAAACCTGCTCGTGGTGATTTTGAGCGATCGCTTTTGGAGCCGGAAACAACCTAAAACCCTATCAGGGATTGAAACTACAGCACCCCCCCCTCCTGTCTACACTTGGTGTACTTACCAGCCGGAAACAACCTAAAACCCTATCAGGGATTGAAACTTCAGAAAGCGATCGCACTTTCGGGCATCGATACGCGCCGGAAACAACCTAAAACCCTATCAGGGATTGAAACATACCCGCGAATCAATCCAGATTTTTTGGCGGCACCGAGCAAGCCGGAAACAACCTAAAACCCTATCAGGGATTGAAACCTATTTACGACTGGGACAAAGGCAGAAAATGCCTAGCCGGAAACAACCTAAAACCCTATCAGGGATTGAAACTTCGGGATGCTGGCGGCTTACGGTCTGCGACCTCGCCGGAAACAACCTAAAACCCTATCAGGGATTGAAACGCGGTGGTAGATTCTTGAAGTGTGGAGCCTGACTCGCCGGAAACAACCTAAAACCCTATCAGGGATTGAAACGGATCGAGTTCTGCGGGATCAACGATCGGGGGTGGCCGGAAACAACCTAAAACCCTATCAGGGATTGAAACTGGATACGAATCCGAATTGTTGAGCATACGTAAAGCCGGAAACAACCTAAAACCCTATCAGGGATTGAAACTTTGTTGTTTTGGGCATATCGCCAATGTCGGGGGGTGCCGGAAACAACCTAAAACCCTATCAGGGATTGAAACTTAAAAGTCGCTGCAAGTCTTCGATCTCATTGACGCCGGAAACAACCTAAAACCCTATCAGGGATTGAAACCCAGAATCCAGGATTTTGGCTGGATGAAACAGATCCTCGCCGGAAACAACCTAAAACCCTATCAGGGATTGAAACCTTCTGCTTTGTTGTTTGCTTCTATGTAGATGGGCCGGAAACAACCTAAAACCCTATCAGGGATTGAAACACGCATTGAAGAGTGTTAAGCGGACTTAGAATCGTGCCGGAAACAACCTAAAACCCTATCAGGGATTGAAACACTGATATTCCTCCGATTGTCTAAATAGTTTTTGCGCCGGAAACAACCTAAAACCCTATCAGGGATTGAAACTCGGCTTAGAGAAAGCAGAAAACCGCGCTGCTGAGCCGGAAACAACCTAAAACCCTATCAGGGATTGAAACCCTTCTTCACACCAGCCGATAACCGTAGCAGCTACCGCCGGAAACAACCTAAAACCCTATCAGGGATTGAAACGACTCGCGACCAGTTTAGTTATTGGTGTGGCAATAAATCAAGCCGGAAACAACCTAAAACCCTATCAGGGATTGAAACTTGTGCCAACTGTAGATTATTAACGATTGCCTGCATGCCGGAAACAACCTAAAACCCTATCAGGGATTGAAACGATTACCTTTCCACATTGGAGTCATCGGCGACAGGCCGGAAACAACCTAAAACCCTATCAGGGATTGAAACATCACTCTCACCATTTGCATTACCGAAATTTACAGAACGCCGGAAACAACCTAAAACCCTATCAGGGATTGAAACAAAATCCACAGCCATAATTCCGCCGCTCATTGGACCGGCCGGAAACAACCTAAAACCCTATCAGGGATTGAAACACACCCTGGCCAATGGAGCAAATTTGAAAGAAAAGCCGGAAACAACCTAAAACCCTATCAGGGATTGAAACTGCCAAGCTTAAAAACGCCAAAACCAAAGCGGGGAAAGGCCGGAAACAACCTAAAACCCTATCAGGGATTGAAACAACGGCTTGATCTACTTGATGGAACACGAAGAAGCTTTCAAGGGCCGGAAACAACCTAAAACCCTATCAGGGATTGAAACGGACTGAACCCGCTGACGTGGCCTTTCGAGTACATGCCGGAAACAACCTAAAACCCTATCAGGGATTGAAACTCAGTGCCTCAAATTCCTCAGCCTTCGCCACCTTCGCCGGAAACAACCTAAAACCCTATCAGGGATTGAAACCCGTCAAGCTTGCTGGATAAGTACAATCCATCAGAGCCGGAAACAACCTAAAACCCTATCAGGGATTGAAACCGGAAGATTTTTAGAAACACTGCTGCACCCAGTTAGGCCGGAAACAACCTAAAACCCTATCAGGGATTGAAACGTTGATAAAAATCCTTTTTGCTCCCATCCCCATGCCGGAAACAACCTAAAACCCTATCAGGGATTGAAACAGGGTATCGCGCCGAAGTTGGCATAATTATTTAGGCCGGAAACAACCTAAAACCCTATCAGGGATTGAAACACGACTTCCCCAAGCCGTTGGATAAGAACGTTTGGAGGCCGGAAACAACCTAAAACCCTATCAGGGATTGAAACTTAGCAACTGTTGGAGTAAATTGAAAGTCGATAAAGCCGGAAACAACCTAAAACCCTATCAGGGATTGAAACCCAGCAAAAACTTACAGAGTCCCCAAGCCAATAATCGCCGGAAACAACCTAAAACCCTATCAGGGATTGAAACCACTCAGTACCATAAACACCTAGGAACATCGAATGCCGGAAACAACCTAAAACCCTATCAGGGATTGAAACTTTTACAAGGCTCGGATGATGCTATTTATAACTACGTTATATAAAGCCGGAAACAACCTAAAACCCTATCAGGGATGGAAACCTCCCAGCTATCCATCTTGATGCCAACAGCGGTACGGACAAAACTGGAAAAACCCTATCAGGGATGGAAACCTCCCAGCTATCCATCTCCTTACTCATCTCTTGGGCTAGCAACAAGTTTACTTCCAACACTTGTCACAGCACAGGTGGTGGTCATAGATAATCTCACATTTGATAAAAGTGGTCGGATTCAGGAATTGATTCAAACAGCAGGGTGTAGACTATTATATTTACCGCCATACTCTCCAGAGTTTAACAAAATTGAACAAAGAAGAGTCTTGGCTAAAAAGTCAAATTCGCAAACATCTTGATGAGTTTGATTGCTTACATTTTGGCCACCCTTGGATGTATTGCACCTGGGAACCTAACACGGGCAGTTGCTATATGTGATTTCCCAGATTATTCAGTTGAAAAAATACCAAAATTATGACCAATCAAACAACTTCTCCACTCCTACTCAGTCCCTTCAAAATCGGAGATTTACCCTTAAAAAATCGGGTAGTCATGGCACCACTAACGAGAGCCAGAGCCGGTGAAGCGCGGATGCCCAACGCCTTGATGGCAGAGTATTACACTCAGCGAGCCTCCGCTGGATTAATCATTACAGAAGCCACAGTCGTTTCTACTCAAGCTAATGGTTGGCTCAATACGCCCGGTATTTATTCAGACGAGCAAGGCGAAGCTTGGAAACAAGTTGTGACTGCGGTTCATGCCCACCAAACGCCGATTTTCATGCAGCTTTGGCACTGCGGACGAGCTTCCCACAGCAGTTTTCATCAAAACAATCAATTGCCAGTTGCAGCCTCTGCCATCAAAATAAACGGAGAAGGCATTCATACCCCTGTGGGCAAACAACCCTATGAAACCCCCCGCGCTCTAGAAACCGATGAAATCTCCCTGGTTGTAGAAGATTATCGCAAGGCGGCCGAACGAGCCAAAATGGCAGGTTTTGACGGTGTAGAAATTCACGCGGCAAACGGCTATCTCATTGACACATTCCTGCAAACCAAAACCAATCACCGCACTGATTCCTATGGCGGCACAGTTGAAAATCGCTACCGTTTTCTCAAGGAAATTGTCGAGGCGATTATCACAGTATTTCCGGCAAACAAAGTGGGAGTTAGACTTTCTCCCAACGGTGTTTTCAATGATATGGGTTCTCCCAGTTATCGCGAAGATTTTCTGTATTTCGCAGGGCAGTTAAATGCCTATGATTTAGCTTACCTTCACTTGGTGGACGGTTTGGCTTTTGGCTTTCATGAATTGGGAACGCCGATGATGATAGGAGAGTTTCGCGATGTGTTTGCAGGGCCGCTCGTCGGCAACTGCGGATATACTCAAGAACAGGCTGAAACGGCCCTGAGCAGCCAAGTTGCGGATTTAATTGCTTTTGGTCGGGATTTTATCAGCAATCCTGACTTGGTAGAGCGTTTTACTAATGGTTGGCCACTCAATCCGCCTGCTGAAGTCGGCGTCTGGTATTCTTTTGGATCTGAAGGTTATATCGATTTCCCTACCTATCAGGAACCAGCAGCTATTTCTTAGTTAATTTGGTTGGGGCGGGTTTATCAATAAATACCGAGTATGTGCATCATAGATAATGGTGAACCCGCCCCTAAAAGATTTATGGTTAATTTCTCAAAAGAAAAGTCGGATTTGGAGCCATATTTAATTTTCATCGCCCGTTGAGAGCAAGCATCTCCTACTTATAAAAACACTTCTTCTGCCTCCTGCCTCCTGCTTTCTGCCTTCTGCCTCCTGCCTCGTAGTCTCCTGCCTCCAATTTTGGGCTTGGCTGCAAAAGTGAGAGACTCCCAGTTGAGATCGAGAACGTTTCCCCATATCCTAATAACCATAGGGTACTTCCAAACATCCAAGCTGCTAGCTCAGCGTTTGAGTGCCTGAAAATAATCAATAGCGGAAGCGCTTTTAACAAGATGGCACAAAATCACAAATCAACGGTTATCATCACCGGCGCTTCCTCCGGCGTCGGTTTGTACGGCGCGAAAGCTCTCGCAGACAAGGGATGGCACGTAGTCATGGCCTGTCGGGACGTGCGAAAAGCCGGAGACGCCGCCCGCGAGTTGGGCATACCTGAAGGCAGTTTCTCCATCATGGAGATTGACTTGGGCGATTTGGAGAGCGTGCGCCGGTTTGCTCGCGCATTTAAGGCCAGCGGCAGGCCTCTGGACGCTTTGGTGTGTAACGCGGCCATTTATATGCCTTTGATTAAGGAACCGCTGCGGAGCCCGGAGGGTTATGAGTTGACGATGACTACCAATCACCTGGGTCATTTCCTGCTGTGCAACCTGATGATGGAAAATATGAAGCCTTCCTATTATTCCGATGCGAGAATCGTGATTTTGGGAACCGTGACTCACAATCCAGACGAGTTGGGCGGGAAGATTCCGCCGCGCCCGGATTTGGGCAAGTTTGAGGGTTTTGAAGCGGGTTTCAAAGACCCGATTTCGATGGCTGACGGCAAGAAGTTTGAACCGGTCAAGGCTTACAAAGATAGCAAAGTTTGCAACGTGCTGACGATGCGGGAATTGCACCGCCGCTTTCACGAATCCACGGGGATTACTTTCACTTCGCTGTATCCGGGATGCGTTGCGGATACGCCGCTGTTCCGCAACCACTATCCTTTGTTTCAGAAGCTGTTCCCGCTGTTTCAGAAGAATATCACCGGCGGTTATGTGTCGCAGGAGTTGGCGGGGGAAAGGCTGGCGATGGTGGTTGCTGATCCCGAATACAAGCAATCTGGGGCTTATTGGAGTTGGGGGAACCGCCAGAAAAAAGATGGTAAGTCTTTTGTGCAAAAGGTTTCTCCCCAGGCCCGCGATGATGAAAAAGGCGAGCGGATGTGGGAGTTGAGTGCTAAGTTGGTGGGATTGACTGACGGGGCTCAAATGGGTGCTGCGGCTAGTGCGGGCCGCTCTGCATAATTTAAAGTTACAAATCCCCTTTATTAGGCTTGGCAGTTGAAACGGCGTCTACGCACAGGATGTGGGTAGACGCGGACTCAATAATAAAGGGGGTATTAAAGTCGGATTTGGTATGATGCACCAAAATCAAAGAAACCGGGTTTTTTAGTGGCTCTGCAGGCTGTAACTCATATCTTGCACTATTATTAATAACAGGCAAGATGCCTGTTTCATAAGAAAATTCATCTCTTGTGGAACAGGCATCTTGCCTGTTCCTAAAAAGATTATTGAGAAGGGTGCCATATCTCAGTTGTAGCGAGTCTTTTCGGACACAACCCGGTTTCTGGTTTACCCTGGCGTGCAGGAGTGTTCTGGTCGCTGCGTTAGCATGAAAGCGTAGGTTTTGCAACAAAAAAATTTGGTTTTTTTTACCGTTTACCATCGACTTACACGATATTTTTTCGGATAAGAACCCGGTTGGTGTGTAAGTCTTGGGAAATGAACAGCCGTCGATCGACCTTTTGGTTTGTAGCGTCGCCGAAACTGTTAGCTGCGACGGCTGTTTCGTTTTTTTGCTGTTAAGATTGATTTTTACTTGAGGGTGCTCTATTGCGGAAAATATTTTCACCCAATTATTCGAGATAATTAGATTCTATGGCTTGTCGCTCGCAAAAACTATTTTTATTCGCTGGCTTTTTTGGGTTAGTTTTGTTGGCAAAACCAGCGAAAACATCCGCTAGCACCGTTGAAATTTTGACCTCAAATGTTGAGGATTTGGCAGCAGTCAGCAGCGGAGGCGATCGAGCATTAGCCCCCAACGATACCACTTTTGACAAAGGCGAAGACTTGCCGATAAAAGACGAGGAAACGCAGTTACCCACAGAGTCAGAACGATCGGTGGCGGCGGAAACTCCCGACTTACCGCCGTCTGCGGCAAATTCAGTCGATGTGACATCTTACAGCATTCTCAAGAACAGGCAAGATGCCTGTTCCACAGGGAGTGAGTTTTCTTGTGGGGTGGGCATCCTGCCCGCCCGTAAAAGGCTTATTGACAATGGTGCAACGTCTCAGACCGATCGCACTTTCAGCACAAAAACTCAAGAAACCGAGCTTTTTAACTCAGATCAAAAGCTAGAAGAAAATATTGACCGACAAAAAATTGATTTGGGTATCGATCGAGCCTCGCATCTGGCCCAACTGCCCAACCCAATTCTGCCGCGAGAACCCGAATTACCAGCTCCTGAGCCGCCGCAACCGCCTGCGCCGTCTCCCCTCCAACCCACCCAGCCAACGCCCGTTGAAAGCGAAATTAGACCAGGTATTCCAGGTACAATTAAGGTCGCTGGCTTTGAATTTGAGGGCAACACAGCTTTTAGCGATCGCGAACTCGCAGAAGTTACACAACAGTTTGCGGGCCGGGAAATCACCTTTGCCGAACTGATCGCAGCCGAAGCAGCCGTCACTCAAAAATATGTAGCGGCAGGATACCTCAATTCCGGCGCTGTAATTCTCGCCAACCAAAGCTTTCCGAGAGACGGAGGTGTGGTGAAAATTCGGATTGTAGAAGGCGGATTAGATGAAATTGTGATTACAGGAAACAGGCGCTTAAATTCCAATTACGTGCGATCGCGCCTTGAGCGCGCCACCAGACGCCCTCTGAATCGCGATCGTCTGCTAGAAGCCTTGCAATTGCTGCAACTCGACCCCTTAATTGCCAATATTTCTGCCGAATTGCAAGCCGGAAGCCGCCCGGAAAACAGCCGTTTAGAAGTGCGGGTAAAAGAAGCAGACAGCTTTAACGGTGAAGTGTTCGCAGACAACAACCGATCGCCCAGCGTCGGCAGTTTTCGGCGCGGTGTTCGCATCAATCAAGCAAATTTGCTCGGTTTGGGCGACGGATTAGAGGTATCTTATGCTAACACCGACGGCAGCAATGAATTCAACGGCAGCTACACAGTCCCCGTCAACGCGCGCAACGGCACGATTGGGTTCGCTGCGAGTGCTGCTAGCACCAACATCATCGAGGAACCGTTTGATGCTGCTGAAATTGAGGGGAAATCGCGGACTTACGAGTTAACTTACCGCCAGCCGATTGTCGAAAAGCCCGATCGCACTTTGGCTTTGGGACTGAGTTTTTCGCGACAAGAAAGCGATACATTCCTGTCAGGGGAACGATTTGCGCTTTCGGCGGGAGCAAACGATCGTGGCGAAACGCGGGTTTCGGCTGTGCGTTTTTTTCAAGAATACGTGCAGCGGAGTTCCAACCAAGTGTTCGCGGCGCGATCGCAATTCTCCCTCGGCACTAATTTGTTCGGCGCTACTGCGAACGATAGCGGGCCCGACAGCCGCTTTTTGGCGTGGCGCGGACAAGCCCAGTACGTGCGGCTGCTAGCGCCAGAAACCTTGCTGATAGTGCGTTCCGATATTCAATTAGCCGATCGCCCTCTGCTTTCCCTCGAACAAATTGGGATCGGTGGCGTTCAAAGCGTGCGCGGATACCGCCAAGATTTGCTGTTAACTGATAGCGGTGCGATCGCATCTGCTGAAGTGCGAATTCCGGTTTGGCGTGTCCCGGAAGTCCAAGGATTGTTGCAAGTCGCTCCGTTTATCGATTTTGGGGTAGGGTGGAACCAGTCGGAGGAAAAGGCGAATCCTGAGTCGGATAAACTGCTGGGTGCGGGTTTGGGGCTGGTTTGGCAGATGGGCGATCGGTTGAATGTGCGTTTAGACTACGGTATTCCTTTGATCAATGCTCGATCGGGCGATCGAACTTTGCAGGAAAAAGGCTTATACTTTCGGATTAATTACTTTGCTTTCTAAATTTTAAGTTGGGTTGAGTGCGATCGAACCCTACGGTTCGCTTCGCCCAACACTTTCATCTTTAGCGCTGACCGTCAAATTTTATTAAGTGGCGGCCTCGATCGCACGATTAAGCTGTGGGATGTCGCAACCGGATGTTGTATTAGGACGTTGATGGGCGATCGGCTGTATGAAGGCATGAATATTCAAGGTATAACGGAATTGACGAACGCTCAAAAAGCTACATTGAAAGTGTTAGGGGCTTTGAGCTGAGTGAGACTATGTTTGACAGCTTAAAGGTAGTTTATCTACTACTTTATCAATAATCCCATACGCCTTAGCTTCCTGGGCAGACATGAAAAAATCTTGAGCGGTATCGACTAGGATTCGCTGCAAGGGTTGACCAGTAAGATTTGCTAATAGCTGAGTGAGTTGTCTTTTCAAATGGAGAATTTCTTTTTCCTGATTTTTAATATCTCTGGCCTGCCCCTGAACAGCTGCAAAAGGTTGATGAATCATAATTCGCGAGTGACGTAAGGCAAAACGTTTTCCCTTTGTACCTCCAGCCAACAGTAGACTTCCCATAGAAGCCGACAGACCCATACCGACTGTTACAACATCGGAGCGAAGGGATTGCATAGTATCATATATAGCCATACCCGATGCTACTGAACCCCCAGGGGAATTTATGTATAGATAAATATCTTTTCCTGGTGCTTGAGAATCTAGGTAAAGCAATTGAGCTACAACCGTCCTTGCCAAATCATCATTTATAGGTTGACTAATGATTACAATCCTTTTCTTAAGTAGTCCCTCAATAGTTTTATTATCCGAATTACAGATAGCTCTGTTTGTAGTAGAGGTATTTGGAGCCTGAGCTAGTTCTAAACTTATTTCACCCCGCTTTAAAATATCACCCATAGCTCTATCAGGATTGAAAACAATAACAATACCCGTAAAAATGGGAGAGGAAAATAAAAGAAAGTATCTAAAATGCTTCTTCTTAATTAAGCTGCTCATAGTCCAAAACCTTTTGAAATTATCAACGTTGAGTCCATCCCAGTCATTTTTTAGCCATAACAGTTGACTATTTTGTGTATTCTTGCAGTTTTTGGAATCTCTTGTGCCTGCTAATTCATTGGAATAATGCAGCCTAACGCCCAAGCTCACCCGCACCTGGAAGCGCCAGAGTGAGGCACGAACGGCGGCGCTGTAGGGTGTCGGTGTGCAGCGCCTTGTTGTGGCGTTGTCTTTTGATAATATGCGCTTAGCTGCCCTTGAGCAAAAGCTTTCTATGAACCATTAGACCTCTTGCAAAAGTCATTCTGAAAGGTTAAGTTCATAGTTATAGATACCTGCAATCAGGTTGAAGCGTAAACC